>WGAT01000019.1 GCA_015494715.1 Campylobacterota bacterium | reverse complement strand
TGGTCAAACTGCTGCACGGCATCAAAGCCAAGGTCAACCTCATCTACTTCAATCCCTATCCGGGCAGTCCTTTCGAGCGACCCGATGAGGAGCGGGTGAAAAAGTTTCAGCAATATCTGCTCGACCACGGGGTCTTGTGTACTATCAGAGAATCTAAGGGCCTTGACATCAGCGCGGCCTGTGGGCAGCTAAAGGAGAAGAGCAGTGGATGTGCCGTTTAAAAACTATGAACTCATAATGGCGTTGGTACTTATTATCGCCGTCATCTTTATGGTGGCGGCTTTTATCAAAATCTCAATAGAAAGCGAAGAGGATGACAAAACTTGATGATGCGATGCTTTTGATTATAGGCGGGACCGTTTTGGCGGGCCTCATTGGCTTTATTGTGGTAACATTCAAAGAAAAAAAGGAGTAAAATGAAACAAATAACCTTTATGGAAAAATATCCCCTTTTTGTGCTGGAGCTTTTAAAAAACGAAACGAATTGTATCGACATCGAAGATGTGCTCCACGAGCTAAAAAAGCAAATGGACGCCCACCCCATAGCGCTCTATATAGCCACATTCGACCACTATGCTCATACTACAGCTTTACCCGAACATATCATCGACCCAAATATCAAAGCGGCCAAAAATATCGTTTTTTGTTTTGGCAAGGAGCTCCCAAAACCAGAACTCATAGGGGTACGGCCGCGAAGTATCGGCGTATGCGAGATGGAGGACAAATTTGTACTAAGTTTTTTAGAAGCTCCAAATCCAGTAGCCAACAAAGCGATGGAAGCGTGGGTCCTCGCCCTCAAAAAATAGAGTTTTCGCCTTTTGTACGGATCCTTTTTTGGATCATAGCTCTTCTTGGTGGGGCTCTTTTTTGCCTTGTTTATGACTTTTTTCATTTTAAGCATTGGCTCTTGAACCCTTGGTTTCATCTTTTTAGCGCCTCTTTGGGCCTTATTTTGCTCTCTTTCGTCTTTAAGACGGCTGCAATCGCCGGGCGTACCTTGGCTCGATACGGACGCCAAGGAGATATGCCTAGACTCCAAACCAACAGACTCGTAACACAAGGAATCTATGGCTGTATGCGCCATCCCATGCTTTTTGGTTTGGCACTCTTCCCTTTAGCCATCGCTTTGATATTGGGATCGCCCACTTTTATCTTTTTTATAGCACCCTTGGAGGCGATAGTAATCATCTTGCTTACATTGACGCTAGAAGAAAAGGAAGCAAAGGCCAAATTTGGCCAAGCGTATGCAGAGTATAGCGCCAAAGTACCAGCTTTTGATATACACTGCCTTATAAGGTTTTTGCGAATGCCTCGAGCGTAGGATAAAATTCTACCACACGCTTGAAATTCTCATCAAAACATTCAAAAGCCAAATACTCCTTACCCAAAAGACAGATACGGATATCTGGCTTGAGTCCTGAGTATTTCAATGCGGCCACCATAAAAATCTCGTTGAGCGTGCCCACGCTCCCTTTTTGAGCCACAAACAACTCGCTCCCCTCGATCAAGAGCTCCAGCCGCTCATATAAGCTTTTAGCCACGATCTTTTGGCTAAGATTGAGATTGGCAAAGCGGCGGCTCTCAAAAGCTTGAAGAGTAATACCAATACACTCTCCTTGCGCCTCTCGTACCCCAAGGCTTACCGCTTCCATCAATCCGCCGTACCCTCCACACTTCACCACAAAACCTCGATTGGCCAAAAAAGCCCCAAGCCGTACCCCTTCTTCATACTCCTTAGCCTCTTTGGATATCTGGGAGGCTCCAAAAGTCGTAACTACTCTCATACTTTTTTTACCTTATGCTAAAATATCTTTTTGTTTGTATTGTACAAAAGTTTTTCAAACTTTTTTGCAAAAAGGTTTGAAAAGCTTTGGAGGAGAGAGAATGAGCCATCATCGAAAAAAGATCTACAACCCACTATCCCACGAAAGTGTCAACGAGCGCAAGATTTTTGGAGGCAATCCCACCGGAATATTTGAGCTCAACAAGATCAAATACCAGTGGGCCTACAATCTATGGGAGATGATGCTGGCCAACACATGGTTTCCCAAAGAGGTGGATATGACCGCCGACGCAAGGGATTATAAACTTTTGACGGATGCGGAAAAACTAGCCTACGACAAGGTTTTGGCCCAGCTCATCTTTATGGACAGCCTGCAAACGAACAACCTCATCGACAATGTCAACCCCTATATCACAGCCCCAGAGATCAATTTGATTTTAGTGCGTCAAGCCTTTGAGGAAGCGTTGCACTCACAAAGCTACGCCGTGATGGTCGATAGTATAAGCCAAAATACAGAAGAGATTTATGAGCTGTGGCGAGAGGATTTACAACTCAAACAAAAAAATGATTATATCGCCAAGGTGTACGAAGAGCTGGCGGCCAACCCAAGCGACGAGAATATTCTTAAAGCGATGTTTGCCAACCAAATTTTAGAAGGAATCTACTTTTACAGCGGCTTTACCTATATGTACACCCTCGCACGCAGCGGCAAGATGTTAGGAAGCGCCCAGATGATCCGTTTTATCCAGCGCGATGAGGTCACCCATTTGCTAATCTTTCAAAATATGATCAATACTCTTAAAAAGGAGCGCCCCGAACTCTTTACCAAAGAGCTGATCGATGATGTGTACAAAATGTTTGAAAAAGCGGTGGATTTAGAGAGCAGTTGGGGCAAATATATCACCCAAGGACAAATTTTGGGACTCACGGACGAGATCATCTCTCAATATATTCGCTATTTAGCCGATGATAGACTCAAGCGAGTTGGACTAGAGCCGATGTACAATGTGCAACACCCCATTAAATGGGTGGAGGACTTTGCCAAGTTCAACGACCAAAAAACCAATTTTTTTGAGGGTAACGTAACAAATTATGCAAAAGGTAGTCTCGACTTCGATGACTTTTAGTGCGATACAGATCAAAACGGGCCAAGATTTTGGCCAAAACCTTGCACGGCTCAAAGGCCGTATTGTAAAAAGCGGCGATATCGTCGTCGCTCCAGAGGTGGTCCTTACGGGCTTTGCCTACGATCGGTTTGAAGAGGCCGCCCGATTTGGACAAAGAGCCCTAGAAGAGCTGCTGCCCCTTTCAAAAGAGCGTCTTATCTGTTACACCCAGATCGAAAAAAAAGGGAATGAATTTTTCAATATCGCCAAGGTGCTCTATCAAGAAAAGGTGCTATACGAACAGCCAAAAGTCAAACTTTTCAAATTTGGGGGTGAAACCGAATACTTCACGCCGGGGGATATGGAGCAAGTACGGCTCTTTGAGGTGATGGGGCTAAAGATTGGACTGCTCATCTGTTTTGAGCTTCGCTTTATCGATATGTGGCAAAAACTTCGAGGTGCGGACCTCATTTTGCTCCCGGCCATGTGGGGCAAGCTTCGCAAGCGCCACTTCGAGCAGCTCAGCGACGCTTTGGCACTTATGCATCAATGTTTTTTGATAGCCGCAAACAGCGCCAATGAGGATATGGCCAAGAGCAGCGCGATCATCGACCCTTTTGGCCAAGCCTACCGAGACGATAGAAAAGTTTTGTTACATCAAGAGGCGGATCTTGAAAAAATCAAAAAGATGCGCCGCTATATGGACGTAGGGCTATGAGAATCTCACATTTAGAAGCGCAAAAGTGTAAACGCCTGGCCCAAAATATCGACGAAGTCTTTCCTTTAGAGCCTAAAATTTTCCAAGCTTTCGCCACGATTCCCAGAGAGCTTTTCGTCCCGTTGGGATTTCGCCACCACGCTTATAAACTCGACGCCTTACCCATTGCTGGCAACCAGTGGATCAGCTCTCCTTTGACCGTGGCCAAAATGACCCATTACCTGCGCCCCTTAGAAGCTGATAGCGTATTGGAGATAGGATGTGGCAGTGGCTACCAAGCGGCGATTTTGAGTCGGCTGGTACGCCGGGTCTTTAGCGTAGAGCGAATAGAGCGGCTCGTTTACCAAGCCAAGCAGCGTTTCAACGAGCTTGGCATCGTCAATGTCCATGTCCGTCATGCCGATGGACTGCTTGGATGGAAAGAGTACGCTCCGTATGATAGAATACTCTTTTCTACCGCCATAGAAAAGGTGCCCGCCCCCATCTTTCAACAGCTTGCCAAAGGCGGTATTTTAGTAGCCCCCATCATACGAGGGGAACGGCAAATCATTACCCGATTCGTCAATCACGGATATATTTTTAAAGAGGAGCTGGAAAATTGTCTCTTTATCAACGCTAAATCCGGCGTAGAATGAGAAAAATTTAAACCTACCCTAGCGTTGCAATGGTATCATTGACAAACCAAGCAAGGAGAAACTATGGCCCAAAGACGCGAAATCGATATGAGTAGTCCAGAATTTTTAGAAGAGCTAGAAAAGACCAAAAAATTTACCGACAAGGTATGCAAGCAGTTTGGCTGGGTCTACAATCCAAACGAAGAGATCAACGAGGGCATTATTACAGGGCTCGCCCGCCATAAATTGATGTATGGCAAACGCTTTTGTCCCTGTTTTATGGTTATAGAAGAGGATGGAAAGTTCAAAAGCGCGGACGATAGGATATGCCCTTGCAAACCGGCTATTGAGTATGAGATTCCCAACGAGGGCAAATGCCACTGCGGGATATTTTGTAGCCCCGAATACGCCAAACCCCACTCTTCTTGACATACTCCCCACGCCTAAAGGCGGGGGATTGCGGCTTTAAGCGGGGATGCCCGAGGATTGCTTTGAACAATAATCGGCTCTTATCTCCCCCATGCCAAAGGTTCCCCAACCTTGAAAGATTATACCAAAAGAGCCCATTTAAAACTCTTTTGGTATAATTAGCGCATACATTACCAAAGGTTGGGGCGACAACCTTTGGTATCGATGGCGTATGACCAGATGTCGGTCATTATCGCAAAATCAAAATCCCCTTTGGGGAGTTCGTCAAAAATCACTCAAAGAAGGTCAAAATGCAAATAAACGATTTTGACAAACTTGGCATCAAAGATGTCAAGAAGGTCTATTACAACCCAGACTACGAAACGCTTTTCCAAAAAGAGCTTGAGCAGCAAGAGGGCGTAGAGACGAGTTTAGGAGCCGTGGCGGTCGATACGGGAATCTTTACGGGCAGAAGTCCAAAAGACAAATATTTCGTCAAGCAACCGCCAAGCGAGCAGTATATCGCGTGGGGAGATATCAATCAGCCCATCTCCAAAGAGATTTTCGACGAACTTTTTGAAAA
Organism: Campylobacterota bacterium; assembly: GCA_015494715.1. Taxonomy (GTDB): domain Bacteria; phylum Campylobacterota; class Campylobacteria; order Campylobacterales; family Nitratiruptoraceae; genus Nitratiruptor. Next base: position 7,117 of record WGAT01000019.1, on the reverse strand, counting down.
GACCAAAGAGTACTTAAGCCAAAAAGAACTTTATGTGATGGATGCCTATGCCGGAGCCAGCGACGAGAGCAAAAAAGGCATTCGAGTAGTCACTGAGATCGCGTGGCAAGCACACTTTGTCAAAAATATGTTTATCCGCCCCACTCAAGAAGAGCTTGAAAATTTCCATCCCGACTTCACTCTTTATGTAGCGGCCAACCTCAAAAACGATCGATACAAAGAGCACGGCCTCAACTCCGATGTCTTTATCATTTTCAATATCGAAGAAAATATCGCCATCATCGGCGGCACCTGGTATGGAGGAGAGATAAAAAAAGGTATCTTTTCGATGATGAACTACTGGCTGCCGCTAGAGGGTAAGCTGAGTATGCACTGCTCGGCCAATATCGGCGACGAAGATGACGTGGCACTCTTTTTTGGCCTCAGCGGTACTGGCAAAACCACACTCAGCGCCGATCCCAACAGACGCCTTATCGGAGATGACGAGCACGGATGGGACGATAAGGGGGTCTTCAACTTCGAGGGCGGATGCTACGCCAAAGTCATAGGCCTCGATAAAGAGAAAGAGCCAGATATCTACAACGCCATCAAGCGTGACGCACTTCTTGAAAACGTGGTAGTCAAGGAGAACGGCGAAGTCGATTTTGAGGATGCTTCCAAAACGGAAAACACAAGAGTGAGCTACCCCATCTACCACATCTGCAAGCACAAAGAGGATCTCCAAGGCCCCCATCCAAAAAATATCATATTCCTCAGCGCCGACGCTTTTGGGGTGCTGCCACCTGTGAGCAAACTGACAAAAGAGCAAGCGATGTACTACTTCCTCAGCGGCTACACGGCAAAAGTAGCCGGGACTGAGCGGGGTATCACGGAGCCAGTAGCCACCTTTAGCGCCTGCTTTGGCGAGGCTTTCTTACCTTTGCATCCTACGGTTTATGCGAAGCTTTTAGGTGAAAAGATCGACGAGCATGGCGTCAACGTCTATCTCGTTAACACCGGCTGGACCGGCGGGCCGTATGGCGTAGGCAAACGGATGAGTCTGCCGGCTACGAGAGCCTGTATCAACGCCATCCTCGATGGCTCCATCAACCAAACGGAGTTTGAAACCCTGCCCATTTTCAATCTCGCCATCCCCAAAAGCGTAAAAGGGGTAAAGAGCAATATTCTTAATCCTAGAAACACTTGGGAAGACAAGGAAGCCTACGATAAGCAGCTAGAGCATTTGGCCAAACTCTTTATCGAAAACTTCAAACGATATGAGGGCTACGGCAACTTCGATTACTCCCAAGCCGGACCGCAACTCTAAGTTGCGGCCGCTCTATCGATAATAGAGCGCTTTCTTTGTATGCACAATTGTCAAGCCGCTTGTAATCGCCGTTAAAAAATTCAATAAAATCGACCGCTTTTAATTTTTTCTCCATCTATTTTCTGCTATCATATTTTTGTAGCCAAAAATTTTACAAAAGGAGTCTGTTATGAAAGCTACAAAAATAGCGGCGCTATCAAGCGTATTTGCGTTAATGTTGTTAAGCGGCTGTGCCAACAAAGCAGCGGTCACACAAGCCAATGGGACTAATCTAGGTGAGTGTTCTACGGTGCAAGAGTGCGCAAGATTGGCAAAAGAGCGCCAAGAAGCGCTCGCACAAAAAGAGCGACTACTCTCAGCAAAAGAGCAAAAACTTGCCCAACTGCAAGAAGATCTTCAAAAAGCTCAAGAAGAAGCACAAAAATGTGAAAAGATGCAAAATACCATCAAACTGCCTAAAAGCGGTTTGACCCTTTTGCCGCCTGAAGCTGAACCGGGTATGTGTTACGGACGCGTGGTCATCCCGCCGGTGTACAAAACGGAAAAAGTGCGAGTCGTCATAGATGAAGGGGGTGAAAGGGTCGTTACGATTCCACCAAAATATACTTGGGTAGAAAAGAAAATACTCGTACGCGAAGGAGGCGAAAAAATCATCCCCACTCCCCCCGTATATAAAACGGTAACCGAAAGAGTGCTGGTCAAACCAGAGACTGAGAAGATTGTGGTCGTGCGTCCCGCAAAGTATAAATGGGTAACAAAAAAAGTACTCATCGAGCCTGAGCATACCGTATGGAAAAGAGGAAACGCCCTGTATGAAGGCACAAACAATAATATTCTAAGCAAAAAATTCAATCCATCCACCGGCGAGATTATGTGTTTGGTCAAAGTACCTGCCAAATATAAAACCGTGCGTCAAAAAGTGATGGTTGAACCACCCGTGACAAAAACGGTAAAAATCCCAGCAGTGTATAAAACGATAAAAAAACGAGTGCTTGTCAAACCAGCCGGCACCAAAGTTGTTAAAATACCGCCCGTATATAAAACTATTAAAGTGAAAGAAGTTGTCGAACCGGCAAAAGTCGTCACCAAAAAAATACCTCCAAAATATGGATATGTGACAAGACGGGTCAAAGTCCGAGATATAGAGTATAAATGGGAACCCGTCATTTGTAAAACAAATCTTACCCACACCCTTATTAGAAATCTACAACGAAAACTCAAAAAACTGGGCTATTATCACGGACCAATTGATGGCATTTATGGACCTATGACACAAAGAGCGGTCAATCAATATCAAAAAGATAATGGTCTTGCGCAAGGTGCTTTGACCCTGCAAACATGTAAAGCTTTAGAATTATAATCTCTTGGCGGCCTCTTGGGCCGCCCACAAAATATTTCTCTCCAAAATCCAAAATTGAGCATCAAATTGAACTATTTTCAAATAGCTTTTTATCAAAGTTCTTTGATGTTTTCTTAAACATCATTTATTTTACTTATTCTTCTCAATAGAATATAATACTCTGATAAAAAATCTATAAGGACGGCTTATGAATATTCCAAAACGACTAGGATGGATTCCCGGAGGCATTGCCATTGCGCTGCTTATTTGGTTTACATTCTCAACTATCGGTGCGGATAGACCCATCGGAGCTTCTACGGGTATTGCCTATATGGGGGCATGGTTTTTTGGCCTACAAAACAGCGAATATTTCCAGCATATCAAAAACAGCGGCAGCTGGGAGGTTATCTTTTTGATCGGCGTGCTTATCGGCGGCTTTTTGACTTCAGTTTTTATCACCAAAACTTTTAAGTTTCGCATCTTGCCGCCTCTATGGAAAAAGCATAAAAACAACTCCCCCGCTTCTCGTCTGATTTGGAGTTTTATTGGCGGATTTATGGTAGTCTTTGGCGCAAGGCTCGCCGGTGGATGTACCAGTGGGCATTTCTTAAGCGGTGCTAGCCAAACGGCCGTAAGTGGGCTATTATTTGGCGGCGTGGTCATCGTGGTACTTATCCTCACCGGCAGACTCTTTTATAAAAATCTCTAAGGAGCCAATATGAACCTAAACATCGTCGAATTTTTTAGCCAAACCATCGATCTTGTCCACAAACAGCACCACGGCTCGATCCCTTTGATCCTTTTTATCGGTATCCTCTTTGGCGTCATTATCCAGTGGAGTAGGGTAGATACCTTTGATAAGATTGCCGGCTTTGCTATACTGCACGGCTTCAAAGTTCCCAAAATGCTCTTTTTGGCCATTGGCATCGCCTCAATTGGGCTATACTTTATGATCAAGATGGGATGGGCCCACTACCACATCAAGCCGATCGTCTTAGGCGGTATTTTGATAGGAGGAGTAATCTTTGCCATCGGTATGGCTATCCTTGGCCTTTGTCCGGGTACTGGTCCCGTAGCGGTGAGCGAGGGTAATATCGACGTGCTTACCGGACTAATCGGAGGACTTTTGGCCGGGGCCTTGTTTACCTACCTCTATCCCGATCTCAAATCCATCATCGGGCCAAATCTTGGCAAAGTAACCCTCGCACAACTTGTCAATCACGACTGGTTCATTTTCATCTACGGGGCGTTGCTCATTTTCATAGCCTTTTGGCTGCCTGAGCGTGAAGTAGAAGAGGAAGTCGGGGAGATTTAATTTTTATGCTCCATACCATCCAAGAAATTGTCAAGAATTGCGAAGCTCTTCTTATTAGCGCGGGAGCTGGGATGGGCGTAGACAGCGGGCTGCCCGATTTTCGCGGCAATGAGGGCTTTTGGAGGGCCTACCCCCCACTTGCCAAGCTTGGAATCTCTTTTAGCCAGATGGCAAATCCTGAGTGGTTTGCAAAAGATCCCTCCCTCGCTTGGGCCTTTTATGGCCATAGATTGGAACTTTATCGCAACACCACCCCCCACAAAGGTTTTCATATCATACGCAATCTGGCCAAAAGCAAAAACGACAACTATTTTATCTTCACTTCCAATGTGGACGGGCAGTTTCAAAAGGCCGGATTTGATGAAGAGAGGATCTACGAGATACACGGCTCTATCCACTACCTGCAATGTCTACACAACTGCACAGACGAAATTTGGCCAAACAAAGAGGATGTGGAAGTCGATATGAAACGATTTCGAGCCGTACGCTATCCACATTGCAAATATTGCGGCCAAGTGGCCAGACCAAATATCTTGATGTTCAACGACTGGGGATGGAATCCAAAGCGGGCAACCAAGCAAGAGCAGCGATACAACAAATGGCTCAAAGCCAATCGCAATAAAAAGATAGCCATTATAGAAATAGGCGCCGGCACTGCGATCCCAACGGTACGACTAGAAGGAGAAAGGCTTGCCGCCAAACTTCCCAAAGCCACGCTCATTCGCATCAATCCAAGAGAACCCCAGATGGATGAAAATCTCGGCTACGCTTTAGCTATGGGAGGGCTTGAGGGCATCGAAGCGATTACCAAAAATTCGCTGTAAAGCCCCTTGATTTATCAATGGGGATATAAGGTGGCAAAAGAGTTGAGAGGAAGTTTGTCTTCCTTGAAACTCTTTTGATATAATTTCTTAAGGTTGGGGCATCAACCTTTGGCATAGGAGAAGTAAGACCCGACCATTGTTTAGAGCAATGGTCGGGCATCCCCGCTTAAAGCCAGAATCCCCCGCATTTATGCGTGGGGAGTATGTCAACAAGCTTTCCACACACCCCCAAAAGTAAACCCTCGGAAATAAGGGGCTTTAAGGGGCGCTTACCTCTTATTCTCTAAAAGATTATTCCCCGTAGCAAGTCCTAAAAGTTTCTCCTCTTGCTCTTTAGAGAGGGTTCCACTCGCTACCGCATCGATGAGCTTGCCCGCTATTTGGGCTTGAAGCTCCCTCTCTCGCATTGCCATCTCTTTTTCGTGCAAAGCCTCTTGCAGACGCATTTTTTCTAGCTCGATCTTCTCTTTATAGGAGTGGTAGCGTTTAAAAGCGAGATAGCCCACGACCAAAAAGACCAAAAAGCCAAGCAAAGCGTACAGAAGCATCTTCTTTTTCACCTCTACCATCTGCTTTTGAGGTGTGACGGCCACCTCCTCTTTTTTCACCTCGCTTTGGCTTTGGATCTGGGTTTGCTCCTTTTTGATCTTTTGTACATCCACTGCCTTTTTATACTCAAACTCCGCCACTTTTTGGGTAGTTTGCGCTCTTAGACGCTCCTTTTGTAGTTCCAGACGCTGCGTCTTATCGAAGATATAAGGATTTTGATGCTCCATCAATACCTTAAAATAGGCACTCTTATTACCCTCCGCCCAAGCTAATACCATAGCCACGATCAATGCGATCCACACCCGCATCCAATCCTCCTACACTCCTATAGCTAAGGCATATAATACCATATCTTTCGTACCCAAAAACTCTTGCACCTCCTCATCATAAAAAGCCCCAATCCCACTGCAACCAATCTTTTGGTATTCGCTGGCGATGTAGCAGCGATGTCCTAGATGACCGGCCTTTTGCATCATGGGTCGATAGTTCCCCTTGGCCTTGCCCGTAAGAAAAAAGGTTACCGCACTTTGGCTCCCAAGAGCCTGCTCCAAACATAAATATCCAGTTTTGGCTCGAAAATCCCCCGCTTTGATTAGCTCCCCATCCTTATAGAGGCCTTGGAGCATCTCTTTTACATTGTTGATTACATACCAGATATCTATCTTTTCATCGCAATCGCTAGGGATTGGCTGAGGCATAAACTCCAAAACAAACGCAAGCTGTGCCTTTTGAATTGGATAGCCCTTAAAATCTCTCATAGAGCGTCTTTGCACCACCACCTCATCTAGCCGCTCTTTGACAAAAGGCATCTTGGGATAACGAAAATTTGGACGGCAATGGTGCACTACCTTTGTATCTTGTATCGCCGCTTCAATCATAGGATTTGGCTCAAAACTCCTCGTCCCATCTATGAAAGGCAGCGCCATCCCAAGTTTAGCAGCCTTTTGGCTCATTGGCACGCCTACGACGGCACTACTGACAAAGCTCTCCCTTTGGGCAAAACCAAAACGCTCATTGAGTGCGGCTATATCAAAATCGTAGTGGATATGGTAGGCGTGCTCATACAAAAAAGCGCTGATCTCCAAAGCACCCAAAGCGTGTCCGGCATCAAGCAAACAGTAGCGGTAGGCTCTGTTTTTATATTTCCAGCTGGAGCGGTAATAGATCGTAGAATAGAGGGACACAAAACCTTTGATCTTGCGCTTATCGCAAAAATAGGCTTCTACCCCCTCATCCTCGCCCAAAGCATAGAGTAGCCGCACCCCTCCATAAGCTATATCAAAATGGTAGATTCCATCCTCAAAGCCCTCCACCTCTCGTATCTGCAAGTATATTTCGGTAGGATACAAGGCCCCCGCACTTGGGATGGTGCGCAAATAGTACTCCACGCCCGGATAGCTCTTTTTGGCGTCGATCCCGCCAAGATAGTAGATAAATTTGTGCGTTGGGTTATCTAGATCTAATGGGATAAGGGGATACTCCTCGTAGATTTTGAATGGGCTTGGCTGCATGGACCAATCAAGTCCACGAGAGGGCTGGCGTACGCTCCAATAGGAGTGCTCAGTGGCTTTATGATAGGTATCGTGCATGGCACCCATCCAAAAAGGCGGCGACCTCTTCAAAAAGCTCCTCCTCGCATCGAGGGATAAGAGCCTTGTATTTCTCGTATGTACCCCACACTTTTTGTGCGTTTTTCTTGCGTCCCAAACGATTGAGTTCTAACGCTACCGAAGCGTTGATAAAGCCTTTGAGCACCAAAATTTTGGGCTCTTTGGATTTTCTAT
>WGAT01000018.1 GCA_015494715.1 Campylobacterota bacterium | reverse complement strand
TATGCCCACACAAAAAGTGCCCAATCCCACCCCATTGGCGTCATGAGCCAACCATAGACACCGATAATCGTTCCTATAACGGCAGTAAAAAAGGTGGCGAAAAAAAGGATCCACGACGGCCAAGGCTTTTTGAAAAACCAGTCATCGATACGGGTATTATAGATCGTACCGTGCCCTGCAATTACAAGTTTGACGAAAAAGACTGTCTGTACAAATCCAAGCCACGATTTCTCGTCGTGCACATTGATCCATACCGGAACATCCGGTAAGAAATGAGCCGATTCTGGATGAGTCTTGAGGTAGACCATTGTGATATAAAAGATCAAAAAAGAGCTCATCACGCCGGCAATTCCCAGCCAGCTGGAGAGTACCAGCATCTCGTGCATATCCCACCGCACTGGCTTCTTGCGCACTTTCGTATTGTCGTAGGCGATGGCCAGGATAGGAATATCATTGAGGAGTGCCAGGACGATGATCATGATGGCTGTAATTGGATAAAAATTGAAAATAACGATGGCCAAGGTCATGAAGATAATGATACGAATAGTCTCTGCAATACGGTAAATAGTATAGCTTTTCATGCGCTCGAAAGTGATACGAGCTTCTTTGATAGCATCCACGATGACTCGAAGTCCAGGAGCCAAAAGGATGATATCGGCAGCGGCCCTGGCCGCATCGGTCGCACCACTGACGGCGATACCGGCATCCGCTTTACGCAAAGCCGGGGCATCGTTGACTCCATCGCCAGTCATCCCTACGATATGGTCCACTTTTTGGAGTTTGTCCACGATAAAATACTTGTCTTCTGGAAAGACCTGGGCGAATCCGTTGGCCTCTTCGATCAGCTGGATGATTTCGCTCTCGTGCTTTTTGACATACCCTTTGGGCAGTGGTCTGTTGTGTAGCTCCTTTTGCACCTCTTTGACGATTTTTTTGGTCAGACGCTCGATCTGCTTCTCGTCCATATCGGGATGTTCCACTTTGAGCAGCGCCTTGGCTATGATCTCGGAGAGGATCTCGTACTCTTTGGTCGAAGCTCCTTTGAGCTCTTGGATATCGAGGATATTGTCACCTATACCCAGGATCTTGGCGATATATCTGGCCACGGCGATGTTGTCTCCAGTGACCATCTTCACTTCCACACCTTTGGCTTTCGCCTCTTCGATTGCCTCTTTGGAGTCTTCTCTAGGTGGATCGTAGAGCGGAATGAGGCCTATAAAATGAAATTGATCCTCGTCACATCTTTTAAAAGCGACGCCGAGGGTACGAAAGCCGTTTTCGGCAAACTCCTCGATTTTATCGTTGATCGCTTCCTCATCGATCTCTTCGGTATTAGAAAGAGCGAGAATAACTTGGGGCGCTCCTTTGACGGCGACGATACACTCGCCGTTTTTTCTTTTTACGATTGCTTCGGCCCGTTTGCGTACGGGATCAAAGGGGATGAATTTTATCACTTCATAATGTTTGGCGAGTTTGGAGATGCCGTGCTCGTCTGCGTATTCAAAGATCGGCTTTTCTATCGGGTCGTTGTTCTCTCGTTTACTGGCTAAGATGGCATACAAAAACAGCTCGGCCGTCTTGTGTCCCTCGATGACGAAAGGCTCGGCAATAGTCATCTGGTTTTTGGTCAGCGTCCCGGTCTTGTCGGAGCAAAGCACGTCCATCCCCGCCATCTCTTCAATAGCGGCGAGACGACTGACGATCGCCTGGCGGCGTGCGAGGTTGAGCGCACCCACGGCCATCGTGACAGTAAGTACCGTGGGCAGTGCCACAGGGATCGCCGAAATGGTCAGTACCAGTGAGAAGACCAGCAACTCGTAGGGGTTTTCGTGTCGTGTCAGACCAAAGTAGATGATGATGGCCACCATCACGATGGTAATGGCGATTAAGAAGTCGCCCACACGGATCACCATCTTTTGGAAGTGGCTGCGCTGTTCCCGCTCGGCTTTGGCCACGAGACCTACGGTTTTGCCAAAGTAGGTATTAAGCCCCGTATTGACTACGATACCGATCATCTCGCCTTGTTTGATGATGGTATTGGAAAAAGCGATATCGTTGCTCTTTTTCTCCACCGGCAAAGACTCTCCCGTCAGTGCCGACTGATCCACCAGCGCGTAATCCCCCGCATCCACAATCTTCATATCTGCTGGGATGATATCGCCGATTTTGACCTTGATCACGTCTCCGGGTACCAGCTCTTTGGCCGGGATCTCTTTCCACTGGCCGTCTCTGAGTACGATCGCTTTGCGTGCTAGTTTTTGTTTGAGGACTTTGATGGCGTTGAGGGCTTTGGATTCTTGGTAAAAGTCCAAAAAAGCGTTGACAAAGAGCATGATGAGGATGATATAAAATTCTTCCCAGTGTCGTACAAGTGCCGCAAGGATGGCGGCGATCTCGATCATCCATGGGATCGGCCCCCAAAATCGCCGAAAGATACGATGCCACAGAGGCTCTTCATACTCTGGGATCTCGTTGGGGCCATACTGCTGCAGCCGCTTTTTGGCTTCTTCTTCGCTGAGCCCCTTTTTGACATCGACACCAAGCTCCGCGGCTACCTGTACCCAAGGTAGCTTCTCGTAATATTTGGTCTCTTTCATCCAAGCCTCCTTAGCGCCCTATCAATCCCCTCGCTAAAAGTTGGATGGGCAAAGACCGCTTCGAGTGTGGTGGCCACGTCGTTTTCGCTCGCCAGCGCCACGCTAAGAATGGCTATCAGCTCCTCGGCATGGGGGGCAAATATCTCGCCACCGAGCAAAAAATTCTCCTTGTCCGCATAGAGTACTATGATCCCTTTGGTGGCTTGGGTGAGGTGAGAAAGAGCCAGAGCTGAGAGGGGAAAGAGCGCCTCTTTGTACTCGATTCCCTCTTTGTCCAAACTTGTTCTGGTCTTGCCGATGGCGGCGTATTGGAGGGGGAGGGTATAGATAAATTTTGGAATGTTTTCCAGATTGAGCCGCTCTTTTTTGCCCGTAATGGTCTGGACTACATTGAGTACTTGGGCACGGGCCGAGTGGGCGAGCATCAGCTTGGCGTTGCAGTCTCCTATAGCATAGTGGTCTTTGAGGGTGGTCTCGAAAAAGTCATCGATGACGATTCCTTTTTGTACCGCTATTTGAGGCGTCGCCACCACCTCTACATTGGGTCTGCGACCGGTAGCTACAAGAAGCTTCTCAAAGCTTAATACCTCTTTGTCGGTGGTAATTTTGGCTCTGTTTTCGTAATTGACGGCTTCTAGGATCGTAGTATTTGGCAAAAATTGCACGCCTAAGCTTTGAAGCGACTCCTCAAGGTTTTGCAAGACATGAGGATGAAACTTGTTTGAGATATGTGCATGCCGAAAGATCAGCGTCGTCTGTACGCCATTTGCGGCAAAAAAGCTTGCCATCTCCAGCCCTATAGCGCCGCTGCCATAAATGGCGATGGAGTCTGGAAAGGCGGTAAGGTTGAGCACTTCGTCGCTGGTGATGATTGCTTTTTTGTCATATGCTATCCCCTCGGGGATAAAAGGCGAAGAGCCCGTTCCTAGTACGATGTGCCTGCCCTCGTAGCTCTTTTGGTTCACCTCGACCCTAAAGGGCTCTTTGATCACCCCCTCGCCCTCGATGAGCTCCACTCCCGCACTGCTACACTGCGCTTCGATAGAGCGATGGGCTTTGGCGATCACTTCGTTCTTTTCTTCTACGGCTACCGAAAGCTTGAGAGAATCTTTATGTCTGGCAAAGGCTTTGTGTCGGAGGGCGGCTTGGGTTTGGGCAAGATGGAGCAGATGTTTGGAGGGGATGCAGCCATTATTCAGACATGTGCCCCCGATATGTTCCATATCCCGCTCCACTAGAGCCACTTTGAGCCCTTTTTTGGCCGCTACTACCGCTCCGGCATAGTTGAGTCCGCCGCCGACGAATATAATATCATACATCGCTTTGCTCCTTGAAGCTGTTTTTAAGATCCGTGACGAATTTGGCCGCATCTACGCCGTTTAAGATCCGATGATCGAAAGTGAAGGTGACTTTGATTCTATTTTGCTCAAGCTTTCCAAAAGCGGCGATACCGCAGTCTTGCTTGTTGATCATGGCGCTAAAGCGTGTGATACCAAACATCCCTAGATTGCTGATACCAAAGGTGGAGCCACTCAGTTCCTCTGGGGTGTAGGTGCGATTTTTGAGGCCTCCCACCCACTCATCTATTTGCTCTAAACTTTTTGCTTGGGCCTTTTTGCATACTACCATGTACAGGTCATCCCCTTTGGCCACGGCGACGCTGATATTGGAGTTGGGATAGATGAGATAGTTATCCCCTTGAAGTTTTGCTCTAGTCAGTGGATGGCGCTGCATAACATCGGCTATGGTCTTGATGAGCAAAGAGGTGAGCTTGATATTTTCGTATGGCCTAATATCAAAAGTCTCATAGACGAAATAGACCGGTTTTTTGGCCGAGTTTTGCACATTTGCGATCACCGCTTTGCGATTGGAGGAGAGGGGAAAAGGTTGTGGAATATCATGTTCTAGAATATAGGCTTGCACCTCCTCCTCGTCGATTTTATGAGTGAGCTCGAAACTGTACGGATCGATCCTATAATCTTTGAGGAGTTGCAAAGCTTTTGGTGTAAAGTAGCGCTTCAAAATCTCTTGCTCCACATCCTTAAGGTGTGCCGGTTTTGGCAGCAGTCCCTCGGTTTGGAGCGCTTCTATGTCGATACCTGCTTCGGCCGCCTTTTTCTTGGCGGCCGGGGAAGCTTTGCCGCCAATGGATGTGATGGGTGTAGTGAGAAGCTCTTGGATGATAGGAGGTACGGCGGGCGCTGCTTCTTTGGTCTCCTCTTTTGGTTTTTGGGTCGGTTGCGGTGGCTTTTCTTTTGGCTTTTTGGGTTGAGACTTAGGCTCTTTTTTGGGCTCCTCTTTGGCTTCTACTTCAGTCTCGATGATGGCGATAGGTGTCTTGACGGGTACTTCCTCACCCTCTTTGACGAGCAGTTTCTTGACTACTCCATCTTTGAAAGTTTGCACTTCCATAATTGCTTTGTCGCTCTCCACCTCGGCGATCACATCCCCTTTATGCACGATATCGCCCTCTTTGACTCTCCATTTGATGAGCTTGCCTTTATCCATTGTGTCCGAAAGTACGGGCATTACGATCTTATAATCCATTGGCTTGGCTCCACTCTCGGATTTGGGCGACGATTTTGTCGGGTGTGGGGATAGAAGCGAGTTCTAGTTTTCTATTGTAGGGGATAGGTACATCCTCGCCGGCTATGCGCAGAGGCGGAGCGTCCAGCTCATAAAAGAGCTGCTCACTGATTCTAGCGATCACTTCGGCACCATATCCGCCCGTTTTGTGATCTTCTTCGACCAAAACCACCCGTTTGGTCTTTTTGATCGAATCGCTAATCGTCTTCATATCAAGAGGCCTTAAAGAGTTAAGATCGATAACTTCTACACTAATCCCAAGCTCCTTTTCGATCACGGGTACGGCTTGGAGCACATCGTAGCGCATCTTGAGGTAGGTCAGGATCGTCAGATCCTCTCCCTCTTTGACCACTTCGGCTTTGAATGGATCGAAATTTTCAATCTCTTTGAACTCCATCTCCATGGGATAGAGCAGCTCATGCTCCAAAAAGATTACGGGATCGTTGAGAAAGATAGCGGCTTTGAGGGCGTGGTAGGCGTAGGTGGCGTTGCTGGCTGCCAGTACGATTAGACCCGGCACGGCGCTATACATCGTCTCGTAGCTCTCGCTATGCTGGGCCGCAAGCTGCCTAGATACCCCACCTGGCATTCGGATAGTCAGAGGTATGGTCATTTTGCCGCCGCTCATATAGCGAAACTTGGCCGCGTGGTTGACGATCTGATCCATGGCCAGCAGACTGAAGTTGACGGTCATAATTTCCGCAATTGGACGAAGCCCGGCTATCGCCATCCCGATGGCGTTGCCCACGATGCTTAGCTCCGCTATTGGCGTGTCGATCACCCGTTTGGGCCCATACTTGGCAAAAAGCCCCTCGCTCACACGATAACTGCCCCCATAGCGTCCCACATCCTCTCCCAATATCACCACGCTTTTGTCTGCCGCCATCGATTCATCGATTGCTTTATTTAGGGCTTCACGGTACAACATTGGTGCACTCCTTGCAGTAGACATTCTCATAGAGCTCACTTAGATCTGGTTCGGGAGAGTTGGCGGCAAACTCCACGGCCTCTTCGATCTCTTTGGCCACTTTTTTGTCCGTCTCCTCGAAATATTCAGGCTCCACGATCCCTAGCTTTAAAGCCTCTTTTTTGAGATTTTCGATAGGATCGCGAGATTTGAAGATCTTCATCTCCTCTTCACTTCTATATTTGCCGTTGTCGCTCATGGAGTGTCCCTCATAGCGGTAGGTTTCCGCTTCGATGAAGTAGGGGCCAAGGCCCTCTTCGATATGCTCTTTGGCCTCCATCACCACTTGGTAGACCTCGCACACATCCATTCCATCGATCCGTTTAGAGGGCATATAGTGTCTGGCTTTGTGGTAGAGCTCCTCGAAAGGACTCACCCAGCCAATCCGTGTCCCGATGGCGTAGTAGTTGTTCTCGCAAAAGAAGATAATGGGCAGTTTCCACGCGGCCGCGATATTGAGGCTTTCAAAAAATGCTCCGGCGTTCGTGGCCCCGTCGCCAAAGATGGCAAAGACGCCAGCCATCTCGCCCTCAATCTTTCTAGCATACGCGCATCCCGTGGCGATGGGCAGATGGCCGGCTACGATGGCATCACCTCCATAAAAGTCCAGCTTTGGCTCGAACAGGTGCATGGAGCCCCCTTTGCCTTTGCTGACCCCCGTGACTTTGCCAAAGAGCTCGGCCATGATGAGTTTGGGATCCATTCCTCTAGCAATCGCCAACACATGCTCCCTGTAGTGGGTAAAGACATCCCCTTTGTCAAAAGCTTGCATCGTCCCAACGCTACACGCTTCTTGCCCGATATCCAGGTGTAAAAATCCAGCGATATTGCCTTGCATGTACTGCTCCTTGGCCGCTAGCTCAAACTCACGGCCTAGCTTCATCAGATAGTAAAAGGTTTTGACCCGTGCACTATTCATGGCCAAACTCCTCCAATGCCTCTTCTACCGGCGTCATATACATCAAAGCCGGCCCTCCATGCATCAAGACCGCTTGCATCGCAGCCTCCAAGATCTCCTCTTTTGTGGCTCCCGCATCCAAAGCCCCTTTGACATGTAAAGCGATGCACCATTCGCACTGGGCCGCTACCGCCAGTCCCACATTGACCAGCTCTTTTTGTTTGGTCGAAAGTGCTCCCTCTTTTTCTACACTTGTCATAAAACTCAAAAAGTTTTTAATAGAATCTGGCTGTTGCTGCTGCAGTTTGCCAATAAGCCGTTTGATCTCTTCTAGTTTCGTAGCCATTTTTCCCATGACAACTCCTTTTTTTTGATTATACTACGCTTGTTCTTTTATTTGTGTTAGGTAGATGACACTAAGAGGCGGCAATGTGATGAGCGTGGAGTTTTCATATCCGCAGCACTCTATTGGCTCACTTTGAATGAGTCTATGGGGATATTGGTCCCACCCTTGGTAGTTTGGATGCTGGGAGTTAAAGATCTCTTGATAGATCCCTTTTGAGGGCAAAGGAAATCTGTACTCTTGGTAAAGGGTATTGGCAAAGTTGCATAGCACTACGATAGTTTGATCTGGCGCAAATCTAGCAAAGCTGAGCACACTGCGCTCCCAATCCTTTTCATTGAGCCAGGCGAACCCCTCTCGCTTTTCGTCCCACAGGTAAAGTGCGGGCTCTTTTTGATACAGATGGTACAACTCCTTTAGCATTTGATGTAGCCCGTGGTGGTGTGGGTCTTTGAGCAAAGACCACTGGAGCTGGTCGTCGACGCTCCACTCCTTGTACTGCGCAATCTCTCCGCCCATAAAGAGGAGCTTTTTCCCCGGATGTGCCATCATATATCCAAAGAGAGCTCGCAAATTGGCGAACTTTTGGTCTTTGTCTCCGGGCATTTTATTGATGAGCGAGCCTTTCATGTGGACCACTTCGTCATGGCTGAGCGGCAAGATGAAGTTCTCATCATAGGCATACCACATACTAAAAGTGATTTGGTTGTGGTGGTATTTGCGAAAGAGCGGATCGGTTTTGAAATATGCCAAAGTATCGTGCATCCAGCCCATATTCCATTTAAAACCAAAGCCAAGCCCGCCCTCGTACACCGGTCTGGTGACTTTTGGAAAAGCCGTGGACTCCTCGGCGATCATCTCGATCCCTTTGAAATGGCCGTAGCAGCTCTCGTTGAGCTGCTTTAAAAAGGCGATTGCTTCAAGGTTTTCGTTGCCGCCGTAAATGTTTGGCAGCCACTCGCCCTCTTTGCGGCCGTAATCGAGATAGAGCATAGAGGCTACGGCGTCGACTCTGATTCCGTCGATATGGTAGCGATCGAGCCAAAAGTGGGCCGATGAGATCAAGAAAGAGCGCACCTGCGGCTTGCCGTAGTCAAAGACGGCGCTTTTCCACTCCGGATGGTATCCTTTGCGAGGGTCTTCGTACTCATATAGCGCCGTTCCGTCAAAAGCTATAAGTCCGTGGCCGTCTGTGGCAAAGTGGGAGGGGACCCAATCAAGGATCACCCCGATGCCGTGGGTGTGCATCGTATCTATAAAGGCCATAAACTCTTGAGGTGTGCCATATCTGGCCGTAGGTGCGAAATAGCCGTGGGCTTGGTAGCCCCACGAGCCCTCAAAAGGGTACTCGCTCACGGGGAGCAGTTCGATATGAGTGTAGCCCATTTGGATAATATATGTGGCGAGCTCTTTGGCGGCTTCTAGATAAGAGAGCGGTTTGCCCTCTTTTTTTTTCCAAGAGCCTAGATGGATCTCATAGATATTGAGCGGATCACGATGGGGGGAGGTATGGGTTCGCTTGTGTAGCCAGCGGCTATCTTGCCACTCATACCCCTCCAACTCCCATATCCTTGAAGCGGATTTAGGGGCTTTTTCGGCATAAAAGGCAAAAGGATCAGCCTTGAGCTGCACGGTGTCGTAAGGGGTACGGATGTGGTATTTGTAGGTTTGGCCAATCTTCGCATCTGGCGTAAATCCCTCCCAGATACCTCCCTCGCTTTTTTTGAGGGGATGGGTGGTGGCGTCGTAGCCGTTAAAATCGCCTACCACGCTTACATACTTGGCATGGGGCGCCCAGACGCTAAAGTAGACCCCCTTTTGTCCACCTCGTTCCATCAGATGGGCCCCAAATTTTTCATAGAGCCTGTAATGGGTTCCCTCGCCAAAGAGATAGCGATCAAAGTCGCTCCATCTGGTCACATCATAGTAGATCATAGCTTGCTCTCCAGTGCCTCGCAGTAGACTTTGGTATATTCCCTCGCACTTTTATCCCAATCAAAACGCCTCGTCATAGCGTAGCGGATCATCTTCTCTATCCCCTCTTTATCGTGCAGCCAAGTATCTACTGCCCATCGCACGGTCCCTACCAGCGCGTCTTTGGTAGCGTCGTAAAACTTGAAGCCATCCCCGCTTTTGCTCTTTGGATCGTAGTTTTCTATCGTATCGTCCAGACCACCGACGGCTCGCACGATCGGTAGCGTGCCATAACGCAGGGAGTAGATCTGGTTGAGTCCGCAGGGCTCAAAGATGCTTGGCATCAAAAACAGATCGCTGCCCGCTTCGATCTTATGGGCCAAAGGATTGGAGTAGCCGATATATGTGGCTATGTTGTCGTACTTTTTGGCTAAATCATTGAAAAATCCCTCCGCCCACTTTTCTCCACTGCCCAAAAAGACGAATTGCGCCGGCAGATGGACTATCTCGTGGATGCCTTGGGCGATAAGCTCGATCCCTTTTTGGCGCGCGAAGCGTCCCACGAAACCTACGAGGGGAATATCTGAGCGCTTGGGCAGTCCCATTTTTTTTTGGAGATCGGCTTTACAGACTCTTTTGCCGCCAAGATCGTCAAGATCGTAGTTTTGGGCGATGTAGGGATCGGTTTTTGGATTCCACTCCTCGTAGTCTACGCCATTGAGGATACCTACGAGTTTGTAGGAGTGGGCATGGATATGATCGTGCAGACCAAAGCCAAACTCGGGGGTTTGGATCTCTTTGGCGTAGCGTTTGCTTACTGTGGTGATCCTATCGGCGTGGTAGACGGCACCTTTGAGCAAGTTCAAAGATCCAAGAGCTTCCATCTCAAAAGGATTGAAATGGGAGCGATCGATTCCTAGATACTCAAAAGCTCTTGCGTCAAAGACTCCTTGATGCTCAAGATTATGGATCGTAAAGATAGAGGCGGTTTTGCCAAAAAAAGCGTCGTTGCGCAAGGCGGTGTTGAGGAGAATCGGCTGGGCTGCCGTATGCCAGTCGTTGGCGTGAAGGATGTCGGGTCGAAAGCCAAGGGCGCGGGCCAGCTCCATCGCCGCTTTGGAAAAAAAGATGAAGCGTCTGTCATTGTCGGAGTAGCCAAAGCCGTTTTCGTCGGTATAGAGATTTTTTCGCCCAAAATAGAGCTCGTAATCGATGAAATAGACCTCGAAGCCCTCCAGACGCTTTTTAAAAGCGGCGAAGTGGTGGGTCCCAAGAGGTCCCATATCTACCGAAAGTCCCGTCAAGGCAGGCTTGAGAGTGGCCTTGTCTATTTGGTAGTATCTAGGCAGTACCACTTTGACGGCGTGGCCCAGTTTGACCAAATGTTTTGGCAAGGCGGCGGCCACGTCGGCCAGGCCGCCCGTTTTGGCAAAAGGTGTCATCTCCGAAGCACAAAAGAGAATGTTGAGTTTCATATTAGCCTTTCGAGCAAGATTTTGGCCCCCTCCAGCGATGCGTCGCTTAGTTCGCTTTGCCTGATCTCGCACCCTTCAAGTGCAAAGCTGGGGGCATAGCGGGATAGATTCTCTTTCAGCCATTGTAACACATCGGGGTTGGCTTGGACTACGCCGCCTCCTAAGATCAAAAACTTGGGGTTGCAAAGAGTGAAGATGGTGGCCGCTGCGGTGGCGAGTGCCTCTAGATAGAGCTTTTTGATCTTTGGCTCTTTGAGTACAGCCTCCACGCCTAGATATCTGGCCCATTTATGGATACCGCCGCCAGAGGCGTAGAGCTCTATGCAATTGTCTTTGCCACATCCGCATCGAAAGGGGGCTTGACGGTAAGGGATATGGCCGATCTCTCCTGCGAGATTGCGAAACCCTCGCACCAGTCTGCCCTCATCGATTATCCCAGATCCTAGCCCGGTACCAGAATAGAGGGCTGCGATGTGAGTGCTTTGCCAATATCTGGCCTCGGCCAATACGGCGCAATTTAGATCGTTTTCGATGATATAGGGGATACCAAAAGATGCCGGGTCGAAAGAGGTGTGGACATTGGGAGCTGAGAGGATGCGGCTACGATGGACCTGCCCGGCAAAGGAGATACCAAGGGCTCGGACTTTGTAGCGCTCGATGAGCTGGGATAGGAAGTCTTGGATATCTATCTTTTGAGTAGGCTCTTTGCCTTTTGCCACACCTATGATCTCCCATCGAAAATAGGTACCGCCGATATCAAGTGCCAGTTTCATAGTGTCTCCTCAACAGTTTCGCCGCAAGTTCGGGCTGGACCGGATTGATGGCGGAGTGGGTGAGCAGCTCGAAGCCGGCGAGGGTGTAGATTCTAGGCGTTACTCGGATAAAGAAGCGAAAAATTTGCTCTTTTTGGCCAAAAAATTGGGCGTTTTCGAAGTTTTGGTTGAGAGGGGGCAGATAAAAGAGCAGATTGTAGTCGAACTGCCCAAGCTCGCTGTACAAAGCCGTGAAGAGTTTTTGGATATGGGTGGCGAGCTCTTGGAGCGTCTCTTGAGACATACCCGCTATGCTGGCGTGCTCTTTGGCCAAAAGGATCGTCTCGAAAGGAAAGCTCGAAGCGTAGGGGGTGAAACTGAGAAAATAGGTGGTTTCATATAAAGCCCGCTCTTTTTGGCTCTCGAAAGTAGCGATATCTTGATGCAGCGAGCGGCCGTGCTCTTGGTAGTAGCGCCAAGCGTGTAGGAAGGCGTGCTTTTGGTGCTTGCTTAGAATTGGCAAGGCGATGATCTGGGTATGGGGGTGGGGCTGGGTGGCTCCAGCTTTTAGGCCGTAGTTTTTGAATATATCGATCCCAACGAGTTTGGGATCTTTGGCCAGATCCTCTACCCGCTCTTGGATCGTCTGAAGCCACCATGTGATCTCTTGGATACTCATGGTGGCGAGCGTAGCCTCGTGCTTTGGCGTATCGATGATGATCTCGTGGGCCCCATATCCGCCCCACCGCTCGTTGATGCCCTCACGAGAGGAGTCGTAGGGTGTCTCGATCTGTACCGCTTTGTAGAGATTTGGGATCACTCGGGTGCGCCACTGGCCGCCTTGGCGGATGGCGAAGATCTCCTGGGATGTGAGCTCCTCGTGCCCTGGACAAAAGGGGCAGATCTTTGGCTCTGGCAAGGCGGGGGCGGTTTGTGGGATAGGGCGGTGGAGCCGCTCGGGAGCGATGAGAATATATTCGTCATGCAGCAGATCGTATCTTATCTCAGACATACGCTCCCTTTAAGCTCTAAATAATTTTGAAAAGGGTGGATAAACACAAAAGAGATCCCTTGCCATGTCAGCTCGAAACCCTGTTCGTTTTGGGAGAGGGTGCGAAGGGGCACAAAAAACGCCTCCATCTCTTTGGAAAAGCTAAATGTGAGCTGGCGAGCGGTGAAAGGATCGTGGATGGTGAACTCTTTGGACAAAAGCTCGACTCCTTCACCTATGGGGTTGCCATTGATCGTAAGCTCATCATAATGGGCGAAGTGGAGATTGCACTCCAATCCGTAACGATAAAGATGAGGGCTTTGGGTCTGCAAGGAGATCTCAAATTCCAAACCCTGCTTGGTAGGGCGGTAGCTTTTGGAGAGGGTGGTGGCAAAGGCTTGGTCGGCTTGGTAGATCCCCCCATTTCGTTTAAACCCCAGAGGCTCTTGGAATATAAAGGGCTGATTGGCGAAATCCCCAAACTCGTTGAAGCTGCAGGCCTCAAAGCTATGAAGATTGAGGCTATCGTCACAAATATGATCGATAAAGGAGTTTTTGGTATACCAGTCAAAAAAGAGTTTGGATCTCATTTGCTCATCTATTTGATGGGGCAGATCGTGGATCGTGGCCACTCCTTGGGGAAGCTCTTTGGTTTTTGGATGTAGAATCTCTTCGTGATAGGCCTCGAAGCGGCGGGTGAGAGTGTTTTGGAAATTAAACTCTTTTTTTAGATCCAGCAGCTCGATGAGCTGGCCCCCATACTTTTCGTACCAGCGCCAGACAAAGCCTCCTTCGGTCGTTTGCACCTCTTTATAGCCGTCCATATCCAGATCCTTTACTCCGTCGCCAGATACCTCTTTTTCGCATCGGCAAAGATATCGGTAGGCATTGTCCCGCAGGTTTGGAAGATAGAGCCCACCAAAGATGCCGTGCCAGTAGACATCGTTGGTCTGGAGGCGAAAGAGATCCTCGTTTTGTAGCTTTTGGCTCATATCCAGCATCCGCTTGTGGAGCCTGTTGGACTCTTCATATTTGACGAAGAAGTTTTTCCAGATGCCGCCCCGGATGAATTTGATCCCAATCTTTTCAAAGTACTCCTCGCCTACCATCTTTTTGAGACGCTCCAGCTCCAGCGCGTCTTTGGCCCGCAGGCTCCACTCCCCCATCTCGTAATAAGAGACATTGGGCAAGTAGGCGATCCCCTTGGGACGCTCCCTAAGAGCCTCGCTATAGTGGATGGGCCGGATGGGACTTTGCAATATCGTCTCGATGAAGCGCTCGAGCCACTTTTGCTTGTAGACCCACTCATAGGTGTTTGGCCAAAGACCGAACTTCTCTCCATCGTCGAAGATGATGGCAAGTTCCCTCGCCTCGATCTCCTTGATTGCTTCGTCTACCTCGTAAAAAGGAATGGCGTAACGCAAAGCTTTGGAGATGGGGAAGAGGGCGATCTTTTGGCCTCCTTCTTCGGTATAGTAGTAGCCATCGAGCTCCTGCTGGTCAAATCCACTGGCCAAAAAGTGGTAATCGTCCACCATCACATACTCTATCCCACACTCCACAAGCTGCGGAATGATCCCGCTCTCCCAGACCCGCTCGGTCAGCCAGAGTCCTTTGACCTGAGCTCCAAACTCGTATGCGAGCTTTTCGCCAAGCATCTGGAGCTGGGCGATACGATCTTTTGATGGGATGGAAGCCAGGATCGGCTCATAAAATCCGCCGCCAAAAAACTCTATACTGCCTTGCTCGCTCAGGTATCCTATATCCTCGAAAGTGGCGGGGTAGTGCTCCTTGAGGGTTTCTAGCAGCCAGCCGCTGCAATGTAGGGAGAATTTAAAATCAGGGTAGTGTCTCAAGGTTGCGAATAGGGGCTCGTAGCATTGGGTCACCGCATTGTCTACGGCCTCGGAGAGATTGTCCACTGGCTGGTGGATATGCAGGCCAAAGAGGAGCTTAGACGAACCAGTTTTTGGCATATTCGCCTCCTATGGTGATGAAAAGTCTGGTACTGCTTGGGAGGATTTGGATAATTTTACCCGCTTTATAGATCTCGATACGCACCTCAAACTCTTTGGGCAACTCTTTTTTTTCGATGGCGATCTCTATTATCTCATCTTTGGCCATTTTGGTAGGGGTGATACGGCTCTCATCAAAAAAGATCTGTACATCCAGCTCTTTGGCCATATCGCTATCGAGCCTGAAAAAGATGTTTTGCTCGTTCTCGCCCC
Source organism: Campylobacterota bacterium (assembly GCA_015494715.1). Lineage (GTDB taxonomy): Bacteria > Campylobacterota > Campylobacteria > Campylobacterales > Nitratiruptoraceae > Nitratiruptor. Next base: position 6,071 of record WGAT01000018.1, on the reverse strand, counting down.
AAAAGAGTCGTCGCACCGCCATATTGGCCTGCATCGTATCGCCCCCCTCATCCAAGTAGCCGCTGCCCAGCCACTCAAAAAAGGAGCTCACCCGACCGTCGATGATGGGGTAGATATACTCCGTAGGCTCGTTCAGTACGGCTTGGATCGTATGGGCGCCAAGGATTGGGATCAAAAGATCTTTGGGCACGGCAAGGCCCGCTAGCTCATAGATACGAACGAGGTGGGCTCGAAAAAGCTCGTCAAACTCCTTGGCAAATTCGGTGTAGTGTCCCCGCCCGTACCACCAAAACCAATCCGATGCTTCGGCGGCCAAAAAGTGTCGGGTGATGTCTGGATCTTGAGTAGGATGGTGTATGATATCTCGTTTGGTCTGAAAAAGCAGCTCCCAGGCTCTATTTTTCTCTTCATCGCCTACCCATGTATTAAAATCGCCGTAGATCCAAGAGCCGGGTGCGAGATGGGAGAGTTTTTTGGCCCTTTTTTTGGCAGCCTCATCGAAGTTGAGCGTCCCATAGGTAGCAAGCCGGCTATAAAGCTTTTTCAAAAATGGCAAGCCGTTTTGGGGATAGTGCTCCCATGCGTTTTCTCCATCCAGAATCACAAAGGCGATACCTTTACCGGGCAGTCTGCCGACAAAATCCTCCACCGCTTGGTCTGGATCGTAGAAGCGGTAGGTAAATCCTATGAGATCGCTGAGGGTGTGGTTGCGAAAAAAGATTCGCACTCCATTAAATTGATATGTCTTGGTGGGATCTTGGCCACCACTTTTGTACAAAATCGCTTCGTCCGTGGCAATCCACTCTATCCCATACTCTTGATACAGCTGCACACTCTTTTCATCCACGGCCCCTTCCGCAGGCCAAAATCCTCTAGGCTTTTGGCCAAAATGGTGCTCGAAGATCTGGAGAGCTCGCTCGATATGTAGTCTCGCATCCTCTTTCATCTTTATCCCGTCTTTGGGCAAGATGGTGGCGGGATTGGCCTCTTTGGCCACGGAGATATCTAATAGCAATGGTAAAATGGGATGGGTATATGGAGTGGTGCTGAGTGCAATTTGGCCTTTTTGATAGAGTGAGCGATACAGAGGCAAAATGGTGGGCAAAAAATCAAAAAGCTTTTTGACAAGAGTCTCTTTTTGCTCTTGGCTAAAGCGACGCTCTTGAAGTAGCTTGGCGATCTCTTCATCTTCTCGCAAGTAGTTGCCACACCACGCAAGCAAAAAGCAGACCTCCAAGTCGCCCAGCTCTTCGTCGCTGTACTTGCTCTTGTGGTAAAGCTCGGCAAACCGGGGGATTGGGCGGACCATCGTCTCGTAATGTGCCGTCTTGCATATCTTTTGGATGAAATTTTTATCTTTTTCTTCCAACTGATCGCACGGACGCAGCAAAAGATCCAAAAAGTAATCGCACGACGGCCCTTGGTCAATATACTCTTGGAGCTGTTCGATGAGGATGGGCGTGAGGTTGAAAGTGACTTGTACATCAAAATGTGAGAGGATCCAAGGCATATCGTAGTAGTCTTTGATAGCGTGCAAAAAGACCCAAGGCATAAAAAATCGCCCTTGGGCATCTCGGTAGTCCGGCTGATGCATATGCCATAGGAACGCTACGCTCATTCTGCCAGCCACTCCTCTATCAAAGCTTTGTATTTGTCATGGATACGCATGCCCTCCTCTTTGTTTACGGCTTGCAAAAAGAGATTGAGCTCTTCGGCGTATTGATCTGGGATCATCAGTATCCAATCGGTGTCGCTCTCCCATATTTTGACCCCGTCGATAGTGGAGTGGGGTTTGTCTTTGGCGTATTCGATGAATTTACGCATAATCTTGCCCTTTTTGTTTTGGGGGCAGGGGATTTTGTCTCGGATATAGAGGAAATGCTTGAGTTCCTTTTCTATTTGGGAGAGTGTGATATTATGGCGTGAGAGCAGCTCCATAATTTTGAGGGTGGCGTAGATGGCGTCGCGGTGGTAGGAAAATTCGGTAAAGGCGAAGTTGCCATCTACCGTGGCGATGAGGTCGTACTCTTTGAGTTTTTCTTTTTTGAAGTTGCGATATTGTCCACGCTCGATTTCTAGATGCTTGAAATCTTTGTCCATCATATCCGGCGCCCATGTGGGCAAAAAGACCTTGTATTGAATCCCTTTGGCCTTGGCGTCCATATCCATAAGACGGAGTATCGCAATCAGCGCATCTACGCGATCGAGCACCTCTCCTTTATCGCTTATGAGAGTGAGACGCTGTCCATGCGGATAGATCATCACTCCCATCGAGTATCCCAAAGTCGTGACGATTTTGGGGATCTCTTGTTTGGAGTTTTGGATGTAATGGGCTATGTTTTCTAGCTTTCTTCTATCGTAATAGGCGTTGAGCAAGATGTTTTCTACCTGAATGTCTGAGAGGATTTGGGGAAAGATGTTTTTGGTGATGCCAAACATCAAATCGATCACCACCCGAAATTCGTTACCCCTGATAATCTTGTGATCGATAAGGGCCTCGATCGTCTCTTTGTACGAAGTACAGGCGTGATGGTGCAGCTCGTCGCTGTCGTCCAATGCTCCCATCTCTTTGTAATCGACTTTGCGAAAATTCTCTTTAAAGTAGTTTTTCTCCACATTTTTGGCTACGTTGGTATCCAGGCGCAGTCCCTCGTCATTATAGAGGATAATCTCCACGCTGGAGGGGTCTTGCAGGCTTTTTCTAAAGTAGGCGCCCCCATTGATATGCTCATTTTTGTGAATAAAGAAGCGCAGCACCGAAGTGGGGACCTCTTGCAGATCGACGATATTGACTCCCGTGGCCAAAATTCCCCCGTCAAAGGCCCGCTTGAGCATCCTAGAGGTATCCTCGCCGTCTCGGCCTATGGCAATGGTGGTTCCGGGTGGTAGCAAAGAGGCGAAAGCCTCGGCGATCTTGCACGACATCTCGCATCCAATTTCTACGTTGGCCTTGCCTTTGATGATGCCCTCTTGGAAAATGGCGTTTTTGTATTTTGTGCCCCAGACTACGTTGTTGGTGACGATGGCGGCGGGTTCTATCTCTTTATTTGGCCAAACAATCACGTCTTGATCAAAAGTGGCGAGCTTGCCCACATGACACCCCTCGGCTAGGATCACGCCCGCTTTGGCCGTGACCATATCCTCAATCACATTGTCGTTGCATATGACCGCATTGTCAAAAACACAGCGCTTGCCCATCGTGATATCGTGCCACAGCACCGAGTTGCGCAGTCTGCACTCCTCACCTATTTGGACGTTGTCGCCTATGCTTACATTGTGCAAGCGGCTATTTTTGCCGACACGTACATTTTCACCAATGACTACCGTATCGATGATCTCCACGCTTGGATCGATTTGGTGGCTTGTGCCTTGAAGATAGAGAATACCCTCTGGATAGCGGATTATTTTGCCCGGGATGTCAAACTTGACCTTTTGTAAAAAAACGTCTCTATGGACCTCCCGATAGCTCTCGGGATTGCCCACGTCTCTCCAGTAGCCGTGGGCCGTATAGCCCATGAGGTCGATTCCCTCTTTCATCAAGAGCGGGAAGAGATCTTTAGCGAAATCAAAAGGTTCGCCTACGGGGATGTAGTCTAAAATTTCGGGCTCTATCACGTAGATCCCCGTGTTGATCGTATCGCTAAAGACCTCGCCCCAACTCGGCTTTTCCAAAAACTTCTCGATCTTGCCCTCTTCGTTGACGATCACTACCCCAAATTGCAAGGGGTTTTCTACGGAGGTGAGGGTAATGGTGAGTTTGGAGTTTTTACGCTCGTGATAGGCTATGATCTTTTTAAAATCAAAGTCGCTCACCAAATCGCCGCTTACGATCATAAAAGTCGTATCCAAAAATTCTCTGGCATACCCCACGGCTCCCGCCGTCCCATAGTCGGCGTCAGGTAGAACATACTCAATCTTTGCTCCCCATTTGGATCCATCGCCAAAGTGATTTTTGATGATTTGGGGTTTGTAATAGAGCAAGATCACCACCTCTTCTATTCCAGTGGCTACTAGCTGCTTGAGGACATTTTCCATCATAGGCACATTGACGACCGGCAGCATCGGCTTTGGGATAGAATGGGTAAGTGGCTGGATGCGGGTACCAAAACCTCCGGCCATAATGACCGCTTTGATCTTTTTCATGGCTGAACCTCCAGTACGCTGTTTTGTGAGCCATAGGGCGAGGGGACGCTTGGCTGACTCTCATCACTTGTCCAAACTCCATCGACCAAGTACCCAAACTCGTAGCGTCCGGGCTTAAGCCGCTTGAGTTTTCTAAAACGCCCTTTTTTATCCTTTTTCATCTTTTCTTCTTTCCAGCCGTTCCAGCTTCCTTTGATCTTTACCTCTTTTGCGTCTGTCGTGATGGTAAAAATCACACTTTTTTTTGTTTGTCTCACCATAGGATCTCCCTTAGTAGAGTTTGGTATAGTACTCATCTACCATCCGAGCGCTATCGAAATAGTGCAAAATGTCTCGCATCCCATTTTTGGCGATTGCGATCCACCCTTTTGGATCGTCGTAATACAGAGGTACAATCTGGTTTTGGAGTTTGTCCATCATCCGCTCGTAGTCGATGGCGTCGATCTGATCGATACGCAAATCGGGGTCGGCGTGGGGGATGACAAAGGCGTTTTGGCCATCATGGGCGAACTCGGCTATCCATCCATCGTCTATGGAAAAGTTGATACTGGCGTTGACGCCCGCGCTCATTCCGCTCGTACCGCTGGCCTCCCGTCCCCATCGAGGGGTGTTGAGCCATAGATCGCTTCCTTGTTTGAGCAGTTTTGATAGTCGTAGTTCATAGCCTGTGAGCACCGCCACATTGGCAAACTCCTTGCTCAGGAGCACCAGATCGTTAAACATCTCCACCGCATTGCTGTCAAGGGGATAGGGCTTGCCGGCCCAGATGATCTGGATGGGTCGATCTTTATCACTTACGAGCTGGCGAAACCGCTCCATATCCCGTACCAAGAGTTTTGGCCGTTTGTACTCCGCAAATCGCCTCGCCCATACCAAAGTACACACATCCGGATCGAAGAGTTTGCCCGTCTGGTCGGCCACCTCCTCAAAGAGCTTACGCTTAAGATGCTTCTTGCGGCCGATGAGCTGGTAGTCTTCGTGCTCTTGCATCCAGCTGAGCAGCTGCTTGTCCGCCCAGTAGTTCATATTTTGGGCGTTGGTGATGCTGATGATCTCACAGCGGTCTTTCACATGCGCCCACATCTTATTGGAGACCTCTTTGTGGATCTTGGAGACGGCGTTTGCCTTTTTGGAGAGCTTCAAAGCTCCTATGGTAAGAGAGAAATTCGTATCATGGTAGTCTAGGGTATGTTGTACTTTCCCAGCACTCATCCCGGCAAAAAATCCCATCCGCTCGAGCAGATGGATATCGTGCTCCTCGTTGCCCGCCATCTCTGGCGTATGGGTGGTAAAGACCAGCCGTTTTTTGACCTCTTCTTTGTCGCCAAAGCGCCGCAGCAGCTCGAAAGCCACGGGCAGGGCGTGCCCTTCGTTCATATGATAGATCTGGGGTGTGGCGTCCAAGGCGTCGAGTACCTTGGCTCCACCGATTCCTAGTACGATCTCTTGGGCGATTCTCGTCTCTTCGTTGGCGTCGTAAAGCCTGTGGGTGATAGTTTGGCTTAGATAATCGTTTTCAAAAATATCGGTGGTGAGCAGGATCAAAGGCGCCGTCCCAAAGACACGGCCCGGTAGCAAGTATGCTTTGACTTTGACGGGCTTGGAATTGATCATCACCTCCACTACCACACCCGTATCTTTGATAAAATAGTAAAACTTCCTGCGAAATTCCGTTTTGAGGGTGTTGTCCTCGTGTCTGGACTGATCGTAGTAGCCATAGCTCCACAAGATTCCCACACCTATGGTGTGCTGGCGCAACTCACAGGCGCTACGCAGATGCGATCCGGCCAAAAAGCCAAGCCCGCCAGAATAGTTTTTGAGAGCTTGATCGATGGCGAACTCCATACAAAAGTAGGCTACTTTTTTGTCATATTTTGGATCTATGGGATAGTGAAAGAGCTCCATTATTTCGTGAACCTCTCTTTTAG
>WGAT01000017.1 GCA_015494715.1 Campylobacterota bacterium | reverse complement strand
TGGAATTTATTTAGATGTTTGCTATAAAGTTTGTAGTAGCGTTTGTGCAACGCTATGCAGTGATTGTAGATAATTCCTGCAATATCGATAGTTTTGTCAATATGCTTCAATCTCTTTGTATGATAGAGCTTATATTTGTAGGTGCGTATTAGCGCACTCTTTTGAGATACTCTTGCCATTTTTTCTTCTCTTTTTCTCGTTCGCTCGTTTGCTGATTCTCGATATATTGCTTGATTACTTCCAACGGAGCTCCGCCAACGGTAGCTACAAAATAGCTGTTTGTCCAAAGAGTAGGGAGTTTGCTTTTAAGATGTGGAAACTCCTCTCTTAAAATTCTGCTGCTTCTGCCTTTGGCAAGTTTAACAAACCTGTTGATACCAAATTGCGGGTCTACTTCGCATAGGATATGGATATGGTCCTTATTCGTTTCCATTTCTATTATCTCAACGTTATACTCTTTGGCGACTTCTTGTATTATCTCTTTGAGCCTTGTTTCTACATCGCCAACCAATACTTTTCTGCGATATTTTGGACACCAGACGATGTGATATTTGCAAGAATATACGATATTGTCGTTTGATTTAAACTTGTCTATACATTTCATATTTGTATTATAACATAATTTAGAATATAATACAAAAGAGTTTCAAGGGGACAAGCCTCTCTCAACTCTTTTGTCGCCTTATATCCCCATTAATAAATCAAGGGGCTTTACGGCGGGTTTTCGGTAAAAAAAGAGTAGTCAACCGCTGCTGTCCGTCAATAGGTATAAATTTACCCGTTCCATTCTCCCCGTTTTTTTTGCTCCCAAATATAAAATCAAGATGGAGCCCTTCCCCATCTATCCCGGCTTGAAGAGCCTCTAAAAATCTCTTGGCTTTTTTCTCATCCAGTCCTTGCACATAATCTCTTTGAATAACGGGCACTTCGATCCTATTTTCTGTAACAATATCGCTAAATTTTTTAAAACTCATCGCTTCTCCTTTATAAATGGGCCCAGTTTCTCTTGCAAAACCCTTTTATAGGCTTGTCTATCCTTTTTATTCCAAATCAAAAAATCTCCTGCCTCGTCGCTGTAGTACTTCATAAAGACATTTTTGGTACCCAAAGGGATAAAGCGCCCCTCTTTATCCCGTTTTTTGATTCTCGCCCTTTTTTCGGGGAATATCGCATTATTCAAAGAGGCGTTGTCCGCTTGGGAAAGTAGCGCCAAGTTATCGATCGTATCGATCTCCTCCTCTTCATCGGCAAATTTCTGGTAAATTTCTTGCTCAATTGTATTAAAAGCATTGCGATCTATCGGATCGTGTACCAACAGCTCTTGAATCCTCCTTTTTAAAGAGTCGTCAATATATTGCGATCGCAACTGCTCTTGCAACAGCTTTTTTTTGTATTTATCTGGCATCTCTTCGCTATTTTTGGCGTGGATGTGCTCCAAAGACCACTGCTCTTTCATATGCAGATCAAAAGGATACCTTGCGTACCCACTATCAAGCGTAATGAGCACGTTAAACAAAAAAAGAGCCTTTTGGATCTCTTTTGGGTGGGCGTTATACTCTAAATCTTCCAAAGGTACTTTGAGTCTAATTTCCATCATCTTTTCTAACTCTTTTTTAAATTGGTTCTTATCCTGCTTCTCAAAGCGATCTACTATTTTTGGAAGAGAAGCGGAGTTGGAGTTGGTCAAATAACCTACATAATGATAATAGGTATTTTGATAAAAAAGCTCTTCAAAAATCCTAAAATACTTTTTGACTTCGTCCCACAACTCTTCTTTTTTTCTCAAGCCCTCTTTGAGCAATCGTTCAAAGAGATAAAAACTAAACCGCTCATCCCCCTCTTTTACATCGATGTTATATTGCTTCTTATACTTTTTGGCTACCAGATCGAAAATAAAATCTATGCGCGTATTCTTATATTCTTTTGTCGTCAAAAAAGCAAAAAATCTATCATCTTGCAAATTTTTCTCTATATAATCCCACTCCGAAACGATCTCGAACTGCTCATTTTTCGGCAATCCTTGCAACACAATAGCTTTTATCAGCTCCGAATTGCTCAACGGGATTTTACCGATATTTAGCCGTGTAAAGACCTTGATCTCATCTTCGTGTGGAGGGAGCTCATACCAGATAAAACGCACATTATTGGCCTTGTCTTGACCATCGTCTTCTTCATATTTTAATAAAGCATTTAAAAAAAAAATCGGCTTTGTTAATTTTTTTGTTTTCAAACCACTCTTTAATCGTTTGGTAGGCCTTGCTCATATAATAAAAGTCTGGATTTTGCCTATTTACTCCTTTGGAGAGATCATCTTGTAAAAAACTTTGAGAATCTTTTCTTGTCTCATACTCCAACTTAAAAACTCTATCATCGCTAAAGATTATTTTTCTTGCCTCTTCCAAGTATTTTAAAATTATATAGAGCGTGGTCAACCTTTGCTGTCCATCAATAACTCTATAGCGATTTGCTCCATCTGGTCGTACGACGATTGGCTGCAAACAATAAAAGCCTTTTTTCTCTTTCTTTTGCGAAAAATCATAAATATCGTTTAAAAGATCTTCCACTTGCCTCCTATCCCATCTATACCCTCTTTGATAAAAGGGTATAAAAAAATCAAAATCCAAAATCTGCGACACCGCCTTGAGCTCTAATCCCATTACCGCTCCTTTTAGCTAGCTCTTTTGTCCATTATAAGCAAAACTATATAAAAGTGATATAATTTTGATAAAAAATTTAGCACAAGGGCGACTATGGCAAACAGACTCCAAAACGAGCACTCACCCTATCTTCAGCAACACGCAAACAATCCGGTGGATTGGTATCCATGGAGCGACGAAGCTTTTGAAAAGGCAAAAAAAGAGAATAAACCAATCTTTCTCTCCATTGGATACAGCAGTTGCCACTGGTGCCATGTGATGGAACAGGAAGTCTTTGAAAACGAAGAGGCAGCCAGAGAGCTCAATGAAAATTTTGTAAGCATCAAGGTGGATCGGGAGGAGCGTCCCGATCTGGATAAATATTTTCAAGAGGTCTACCAGCTGCTCAACCAGCGCCCCGGAGGCTGGCCCCTTTCTATTTTCATGACTCCGGACAAAAAGCCATTTTTCGCCGCCACCTATATCCCGCTAGAGCCAAAGTACGGGATGCCGGGTTTCATCCAGCTGGTGCGAAACATCAGCGATACCTACAAGAAAAAGCCCCAAAGTATCGCCGAGCAGTGCAAGGAGATAGAGCGATTTATGCAGCCTGCTACTCCCACCAAAGCGGTACGCTTCGATGAGAGCATCGCCCAAAAATTCGTAGAAGCCGTCAAAAAGCACTACGATCCAACCTACGGAGGCTTTGGAAGCAAGCCCAAGTTTCCCCATACCTCCACCATCAACACACTGCTTGATGTCTATCGCCTCACTGCCAACAAAGAAGCCCTCGAAATGGTTGGACATACGCTCAAAAGTATGGCCAAAGGGGGTCTAAGAGATCTCGTGGACGGGGGGTTTTGCAGATACAGCGTGGATGAGAAGTGGCTGGTGCCCCACTTTGAGAAGATGTGCTATGACAACGCCCTTTTGATGGAGAGCTATCTAAGAGCCTATCACGCCACAAAAGATGAGTGGTACAAACAGATCGCCTTTGAGACGGCCGATTTTTTGATGGAGTATATGAGCCAAAAGGGGCTCTTCTTCAGTGCCAGTGACGCAGACAGCGAGGGCGTAGAGGGGAAATATTTCCTCTACGATTATGACGAGATCCTCCAAAAACTCAAACAAGACGGCTTTAGCGATGAAGAGATCGAGCTGGTACTTCGTAAGCTCGGCATCACCAAAGGCGGCAACTTCGAGGGCAAAAACATTCCCAGAAGCGAAGATATCTTTTTGTGCGAGACAAGCAAGAGGGCGCTACGCTCTCTCAAAGAGCTTAGAAAAGACCGTACCTATCCCTTTATCGATAAAAAGATCATCACCAGCTGGAACGCTATGATGATCAAATCGCTCTATATGGCCAGCCGTATCGACAACCGCTACTTCGAGGCGGCAGAAGAGTCGATGGATGCGTTGTGGAACAAGATGTACAAAGATGGACACCTCTACCACGTGGCGCTCATCGATACCGAACCTACGATCAAAGCTTTCTTGGAAGATTACGCCTACCTAGCCGTCGCCTTGCTAGAAGCGTACAAAACGACGCTGGATGAAGAGTATCTGGCCAAAGCCAACCTCATCGTCAACGACGCTTTGGTGGAGTTTTTCGAGGAGGGACGATGGTACTTTTCCAAAGGGGAGATCTTCGTCGAAGCCGAGCATACCGACACCTCCTATCCCAGCAGCGCGGCGATGATAGTGGATGCGATGCTCAGCCTTGGTACGATCCTCGATCCAAAATATATTGAATTTGCCTACCAAAGCATCGAGTACTACAGCGAGCGGATATATCGCTATATGCCTTGGGCGGCCAAATTTATCGAAGATGTGCTACGCTTCGTCTATCAAGATAGAGTGATCAAGTCCACAAGAGAAAATCTAGCTCCGTGCACTACCCAGATAGATTTCGTTCGCTATCCTTTCGTGTGGCTCCATATCCAAGAGCATGAGAGCTATCAGTTGTGCAATCGTATCAGCTGCTTCAAAGAGACTCGAACTTGCGATGAGATCATAAAGGCTTTGGATGAGTGAGACGGCGATATTGGGCGGTGGCTGCTTTTGGTGTCTGGAGGCGATTTTCAAGCGAGTCAAAGGGGTCAAAAAGGTTACAAGCGGGTATGCGGGATGTCGCCGGCCAAATCCTACTTACGAGCAGGTCTGTACCGGTATGACCAAATGCGCCGAGGCTATCAAGATAGAGTACGATCCCAATATCATCGGCTACGAGGAGCTGCTGCGTATCTTCTTTGCCGTCCACGACCCGACCCAGCTCAATCGCCAAGGCGCGGATGTGGGCACACAATACCGATCGGTCATCTTTCCTCTCGATGAACGACAACGCCAGATCGCTCAAAAGGTGATCGAAGAGCTAAACCCCCTCTACGGCGGCAATATTGTCACCACCATTGAAGAGCCCGGGAGATTTTATGTAGCCGAAAGCTACCATCAAAACTATTACGACACACATCCAAACCAAGGCTACTGCCAATTTGTCATAGCTCCCAAACTGCAAAAATTTCAAAAAAATTTCAAAGAGTATCTTCAATGATCAAGCTAGGCCTTTTTCTTGCCACCCTTTTTCTACTCACCTTTTACAAAATCTACAGCGATTACGAAGGGGACAAAAAGAAGTTTCTCATCGATACGGGGCTACTACTCTTTTTGCTTTTTGCCACCGGATTTAGCAAGTATGCACGGGTTTATCTGCCCCTTTTTGTCATGCATATCGTACTTACATTTTTTGCTTGGTTGTGGTACTATCTTTATTTGTGGGGGCGTACGGACAAAATCTGGTATATTTTCGCGCCGATCCTCTCCATCGGCGCTTTTTTTATTATAGGCTTTATAGCCAGCCAGACCTAATAAGTAAACTCCTCGGCTACATTGAATTCACACTGAACACTACCATTATAATTCATCTTTGTCTCATTTGTCTCAGAATTGACCTCAGCTTTTCCTTTTGGATAGACGCAAACAAAGATATAGCCGTTTTCATCCGTTCTAGGAGATATGAGATCCCACGCTCTATCACATCCGTATCGTGCCACATCATAAGGAGAACGGACGCTATAGGCGGCGTTTGTCCCTACACAATGCTTTTCTAATTTACTATAAACAAGTCTCGCGTCTGGCATCTCATCTAGTGTGATAGGCACTCGCCATAGACACGCCTCCTCTGTACACGCATACGTATCGGGATAGAGCAGCTTGGTCGCCTTGAGCGTTCGCTTAAACGAGTTGGCAAAGCGAGGCTGTGTCAACGACTTAATAGAGATAAAGATATCTTTTCCGACCATAAAGGGGTTGTATCTCAAAGTAAAGGTTACAGAGTTGTTCTCATCAAGCGTATATATGCCATTGGCGCTATCGAGCATCACATAGCTTATCGTGGCGTGCATAGGATCGTACCTGCTTCCATCTCCTATAACAAAGCTTAGGTTATTAGCCTGTATGGGTGATCGCTCCTTTAGACGCAAGGCGTTGGCGTTGGGACGCTTAAACAAAATATCCCAGCTTCCTAAAATTCTTTTGTCGGTATTGTATTTGTTTGGCAGTATGATAAGTTTGTCTATTCCGGGTCGCACTTGGGATAGATCGTATTTATCCGTAGCGAAATAGGTATAGCTTTCGTTAAACAAACGACCGCTATACTGCTGTGGCTGCTCTGTATGCAAAGCATCCTCTACGCCCGCGTATTTGATCCCCTCATAGTATACATACGGATTGTCTTTATCCAATGCGCCGGTACTAAAACCAGAATAGTATGCCTGCGGATATAAAATCTTTGGCGACACTACTTCAACTTTTACCCGTTTATCCTCTATATCCCCTGAGACATGCGCCCTATAAGTAGAAACAAACTGGCCATTAGAAGCTTTTGTCCCCATATAGGTCAAAGATATCTCGTTTACGGGCGTGGCGGAGACGGCTAAGAGGAGCGTATCGCTACTTTTTTTGCCATCTTTGAGCGTAACTTGCATATCTATCTTACACTCTTGCGCGCCCGGTTTTGCCTGAATATAGAGGGTACCCGAAGATTTGTCCCTTATTTCAAGACTATCTTTTTTCTCACCATTGTAGAGCAGATATCCGTATGCTATAAAAAACTCTATCTTTTGAATGTTTCGAGGATCTGCTATCTGTCCGTCTTGAAGCACTTTGTACTCTATTTGATAACTCCTAAAAGGGGTAATGGTAGAAAAAGGAGCAAAAAGCTTCGCTTTTGTCTGCATCACCGGCTTTGGCAAAATAGTAACTTGATAATCGTTTTTGACTTCGATGGGCACCACGTCACCAGATATTTTGGCTTCTACCCGGATTTTAGCAGTACCGGACTGATTCAAGGAGTGCAAAATAAAGGTGCCGTAGGAAGAGCCGCTTATTTCTTGCGAGTCTTGCAAACTGCCGTTAACATCCAATAAAATCTTTTGAGCGTCCAAGGAGCGTATACGCACCCACTCCACTTTTGCAGGGTCAACTTGCTCTTGATGATCGTCCACCAGCTGAAAAATGAACTCTTTGCTGCTTTGGATCTCCATACTATTTTGATGGTCTAGAGCCAAAATTTTGACAAAAATCCTCTCCTGTTCTAAAGCGTTGTGCAAAATATAGGGACCAAAAGCGCTTTTTTTGACGCTTTCGTAGCTTTTGCCGTTGATGACGACACTATTTTGCTGGATCTTTTCTCCTCGAATCGTTAGGCTCTGGGCGTTGCATCGACCAAGCAATGAGACGCCAAACTCCACATAGCGTTTGCCCGTAATCTCGATGGGCTCTTGGGCCTCGTTGTTTTGGATGACACAGCCCGGCACTTCTATGTCCGCTTGCAAAAAGTATCTTTTCATCCCGTAGCTTTGTGATTGGGGCTGATTTAGAGCTACGGCACTCCCTTGCCTTTTGCCCATATCCAAATGGATAACGATATGAGTAGGCGTGTCGAAATAAAAATAGGAGTTGGCCGAAATATCAGAAGAGGATTGCCGATGTTGCGAGGCTACATTGTGAACAGAGCCCCCATCGGGTGAAAAAGCGGCAAGGAAAAAGGTCGAAACGGCAGCTATGAGTCCTTTAAACATATATAAGCCTTTGTCAAAAAATTCTCAATTTACATTATCGTACAAAATCTTTTAATATTGACCATCTTCGTACTTTTTCTTCCAAACTCATAGCCCGATAGGCCGGAGATGGGGAAGGGAGATAGAATGCAGGGATATCAAGATGGCCAAAATGGCGTTGGTAGAGACTTTGTGCCTTTTTACCGGTAAAAAAGAGAGCCTCAATATTTGGATAACGGCGAAGTAATCCCGCTATATCGTTGGGTTTGATATCTTTCAAAGAGCTATCTAAAGAGTTTTCTCTTTGGCAATGGGCTACCATATCCCACAACGCAATATTGTGACGCTTTAAAAAGCTCTTTTTCTCTTCTATACTCGTAGCTTCTAATTCATTGAAAAGTTTGGCCAAAATTTTCCAAAACTGGTTTTGAGGATGTCCGTAGTAAAAGGAGTTCTTAAAAGATTGAATGCTAGGAAAAGAGCCTAGGATCAATATTTTTGAATCTTTGTCGATGATGGGAGCAAAAGGGTGTTTGAGCATACAACGTACGGGCCAAAGCCCGTATCAAAATTATTCGACCTCGGCGTCGATCACTTCGTCGTCGCCGCCGCTTTTTTTGCTCTGCTCCCCACCAGCTTGCGCACCGCCGCCTTGCTCGCCTTGCTCTTTTTTATACATCGCTTCGGCAAGCTTATGGCTTACTTGCGTAAGGGCTTGAATTTTAGCTTCTATTTGCTCTTTTGTCGCATTTTCGTCTTTGAGCGTCTCTTTAAGATCGTTCAAAGCCGATTCGATTTGGGCTCGCTCTTGAGCATTGATCGCATCACCCGCTTCTTTGAGACTTTTTTGCGTTTGATACACAAGTGCGTCGGCTTGGTTTTTAGTCTCAATCAACTCTCGTCGTTTTCTATCCTCTTCTTTATGAGCTTCCGCTTCTTGGATCATTTTTTGGATCTCTTCTTCACTCAGACCGCTTGATCCCGTAATCTTAATCTCTTGCTCTTTACCTGTTGCCTTGTCTTTCGCGCTTACTGTCAAGATACCGTTGGCATCGATGTCAAAGGACACTTCGATTTGAGGTACACCTCTTGGGGCTGGCGGAATACCCTCAAGTGTAAATTGTCCCAAAGATTTGTTATCTTTGGCCATCTCCCGCTCACCTTGGAGCACGTGAATGGTGACGGCTGGCTGGTTGTCTTCGGCCGTACTAAAAATTTGCGTCTTTTTGACAGGGATCGTGGTACCCTTTTCGATGATTTTGGTCATTACGCCCCCAAGTGTCTCAATACCAAGGCTAAGCGGCGTAACGTCAAGCAAGAGTACATCTTTTACATCACCTTTGAGTACCGCACCTTGTATCGCCGCACCGATGGCCACCACTTCGTCAGGGTTTACGGATTTGTTTGGCTCTTTTCCAAAGAACTCTTTTACTTTTCTTTGTACGAACGGAATTCGAGTCGATCCACCCACAAGCACCACTTCGTTGATCTCATCTTTGCTCAGACCAGAATCTTTGAGTACATCTGCCGCAATTTTGATGGTCTTATCCACCAAATCTTCAATCAAGCTCTCAAATTTAGCTCGCGTAAGCTTTTTGACCAAGTGTTTTGGACCGCTTTGATCGGCTGTGATAAAGGGCAGGTTGATCTCTGTTTCCATCGCGGAGCTGAGCTCTTTTTTGGCGTTTTCGGCCGCTTCTTTGAGCCGTTGCAGCGCCATAATGTCTTGTTTGAGATCGATGCCCGTCTCTTTTTTGAACTCTTCTACAAGCCAGTCGATGATTCTGTTGTCAAAATCGTCTCCACCCAAAAAGGCGTCACCGCCAGTAGCAAGCACTTCTACCACATTATCGCCGGTCTCTAGGATGGTAACGTCAAAAGTACCCCCACCAAGGTCGTATACCACGATCTTTTCGGCTTTTTTCTTATCCAAACCATACGCTAACGCCGCGGCTGTTGGTTCGTTGATGATCCGAAGTACATTAAGACCCGCGATCTGTCCAGCCTCTTTGGTCGCCTTTCTTTGAGCGTCGTTGAAATAGGCCGGGACGGTGATGACCGCTTCGTTGACCTCTTCGCCCAAATAGGCTTCCGCATCCTCTTTAAGTTTCATCAAGATCTTGGCGCTGATCTCTTGGGGCGTGTATACTTTGCCGTCTACCTCTACCGCACACGCTCCGTTTCTATCGACGATTTTATATGGAAGTCGTTTTTTTGCCTCTTGCGCTTGGGGCTCGTCACACATCATCCCCATGATCCGTTTTACGGAGTAAATAGTCCGCTTAGGGTTGGTAATCATCTGTCGTTTGGCGGGATCCCCTACAAGGACCTCTCCCTTATCCGTAAAAGCCACTACTGAAGGTGTAGTATTTTTCCCCTCTTTATTTGGGATAACTTTGGCCTCTCCCCCCTCATATGTGGCCATACAAGAGTTTGTCGTTCCTAAATCTATTCCTAAGACTTTGCTCATCTACTCTCCTTTAGTAATTTTTGTGTAATTATATGTGGTCTTGGCTAAACTCTTCTGCTACTTTTGTAGCACTACTTTGCTACGCTCACTTTGGCAGGTCGCAAGATTCTCCCTTTGTACTTATACCCCTTTTGGATGGTTTGTACGATCTGGCCGGCCGCTTTTTGTGCATCTTCTACCTGTAAAATCGCTTCGTGCAAATGGGGATTAAATTCCGTTCCTTCTTCGATCTCGATCACTTCGATACCATTTTTATTCAATGCCTTGATAAACTGCTCGATAGTAAGCTCGATACCCTTTTTGAGCTCTTGGACGGCATCTTCTGCGTTGAGATTATCTTTTTGTACCGCAGCAAGTGCCATATCCAAACTATCAAGTACTGGCAACAAATCTTGGGCAAACTTCTCCAAAGAATACTCGATCGCTTGAATTTTCTCTTTTTCCAGCCGTTTTTTCATATTCTCAAAATCTGCGTGGGCTCGCAGATATTTATCCTCACACTCTTTGAGTTTTTGCTCAAGCTCTGCACATTCGTCATTTGTTTGTGTTTGCTCTTCTTGTTCGGTTTGCTCTTGAGCTTGTTTTGTCTCCTCACTCTTTCTTTTCTTGTTCGCCATATTCTACTCCTTTTTAAGATTTTGTATAACTTTAAGATAGTTTCGATCCAGATGCCCCATCAAGAGCACCTCCGCTTTTGTTTTGTGATTGATATCCAAATAAAATTTATAGTTCAAAAAATTACCCAAAAACCGAAGGCCCGCTTTTTGGCGGTAAAGCTCTTCGCCGCTGCAAACTTTTTGCAAATCCTCCTTGGCCCACTCCTCATTTTGTCGAGCCAGCTCTACAAGCTCGCAAAGATTGAAAACTTTAAACTCCCTCTCCAAAAACTCCTTGAGCCGCACGCCAAGCCCCACCAGACCTATATCCTTGCACACCTCGCTAATCTCTAGTCCGGTTTTGCCTACTAAGCCCTCAAAAATCTTATAGACCTTGGCATTATAGGGTACTACAAACTCCCCAGATTCAAAATAGGCCACCAAAAATCTATTTTTATAATTTTCTAGGCCCACTAACTTACTCTCCTCAAAAAGAGTATACTCGCAAAATATCGGCTCCTCCCTCGCCCCTTTTTCAAGCTGTTCCATTTTCTTTATTATATAACTTTTTTCTTTGAGTTTCTTACGCCAAAACTCCTTTAAAGATATGGGGCTGGGAATGCGGCCGCTGCTAAGATGCTCTTTTTGCAAATACCCTTTTTGGGTCAATTTTTTAAAATAGTATCGGATGGTGGCGCTTGAAATCTTTATCCCCAATCTGTTTTGGAGATATTTGGAGCTAATGGGCTCGTGCCGATCGATATATTCGGTAATGACTCTTTCTAGGATGATACTTTGTTTATCCATTTGGCAATACTTAGGATCAATTGCTATTTTTACTCTGCGTAATTATACTATTTTGAGCTTATTTATGTCAAGTTTATTAAGTTATATGGAAGATAGTGCAAGCAGGAAGAAAAGAGTGTGCTCTTTTTTAGCAAAAAATTAAAAGGTTAAAATTTTATTTTAGTAAGAAGCAAGAAGAAAAAATGGAGAAAAGGATCAGAGGATTATCCTCTGATTCCTAGCTCTGCGATTACTTGCGTATATTTGTCGTAATCTTTTTTCTTTAAATATCTGAGTAGTCGTTTTCTTTGACCAACAAGTTTTAAAAGCCCAAGTCTTGAAGAGTGGTCTTTTTTATGCTCTTTTAGATGCTCGGTCAAATAGCTGATACGCTCACTCAAAAGTGCGATCTGGACGGCGGGACTCCCCGTGTCACCTTCATGCTCTGCGAATTTAGAGATAATCTCTTGTTTTTTCGCCGAATCCAAAGCCATGGTAGCCTCCTGATTGGTCTAAAATTTGCGAAACGCTATTATAACTAAAACTCTTTTCTAAACAAAATTAATTTTCTTTACTACTTTCAAAGGGCTTCCATTAAATAGGATAAATTTAGTATAATTTAATAAAAAGAGGATCCATTATGCTTTTTACGCGTGCGACCGAATACGCCTTGCTGGCTTTGGTCATTATCGCCAAAGAGAACAAACCTTTAGGGACGGATTACCTTTCCAAACGGCTTGATATCTCTCGAAGTTTCTTGGCCAAGATACTGCAATCTTTGGCCAAACAGCAAATACTCAAATCCTACAAAGGAGCTACGGGCGGCTTTACCCTCGCTCGGCCTCCGCAAGAGCTCTCCATCAAAGAGATCGCCCAAGCGGCGGAGGGTAAACATATCTCCGTTTTTGACTGCTCCAGCGATCAAGCCTGCTGTCCCAGCAACAAGGGGGATTTTTGTACTCTTTGGCCTTTTCTTAACCGCTTGCAAAACAAAGTAGACCACTTTTTAGAAGAGCTCACCCTCAAAGACATTATGGAGTAACTATGGACTTTTTTCATCTCTCGCACACCGATTTGGATGGCTATACTTGTCAATTTATCACCAAAGCCGCAATGAAAGAGGGCTATTTCGTCAACGCCAACTATGGAGAAGAGGTAGTGGTGCGCATCAACGAGATTTTATCCAAGATCGAGGAGTCCCAAAATCTTGAAGCCTTTTTTCTCATCACCGACCTCAACCTCTCTTTGGAAGAGGCTCTCTATTTAGACGAGCAGATCAAAAAAAGCAACAAAAAAATAACCTTGCAACTGCTCGACCATCACGCCAGCGGTCTAGAGACCGCCCAAAAATTTAGTTGGTACAGACTCGACGTACTCAAGTCCGCCTCTATGATCACCTACGAGTACTTTAAAAATAGATATGATCTAGCCGCTTTAGAGACTTTAGTCAAAGCGGTCAACGCCGTAGATATCTGGCTCCAAGAAGACCCTTTGTTTGAGTATGGGAAAGTCCTGATGCGGCTGGTGGATGAGGCAAAAGAGATCAATCGCTATACTTTTAACAAAGAAAATCTTTTATACAAGCACCATATGCTTTGGCAAGCGCTTCCCTATCTTAAGAGCCCCCAAGGCTACATCGAACTAGACGAGCGGCTATGTCAGATCAAAAAAAATTTTTTTCTCAAAGAGCGTAACAATACCTTTGACAATCTACTCACCCGATACATCATCGACTTGCTCCTATCGCACAAAGATCGTATGAGCGTCACTTTCCAAGGCAACAAAGGCATACTCACTTTTGGTATCCAAAACAGCTCAATCGTAGGCAACGCCTTTTTAAAAAGCGCACCGGAGTACCACTTTTTTATGAATGTCAATCCCAGAGGTACTTTTAGCCTACGGGCCGACAATAAGATGGACGTTTCCAAAATGGCTGAGATCATTGCGGGAGGAGGCGGTCATCCCAACGCCAGCGGTGGGAGAATAAAGGAGTTTAAAGAGTTCTTCATATACGATGAGTTAAAATCTTTTATAGAAGCACTGCTAAAGGAAAAAGAGTGAGCAAAACCACCCAAGAACAACTCATCGAAGCCACACTTGAGATCGAGGGGCTAGCGATGCAGCTAGCCGATATGCTTGGCGTCGCCTTGCACTATGCGGGCGTCAAAGAGGAGAATATGAGAGAGGCGGTCGAAGCCTATTTAGACGGCATTGAGGAGCTATTTGCCGACGAGCTAGACGAGGAGATGGGATACGAAGAGATGATTCAAGTGATCGAATATCTCAAACGAACCAAACCAAAACTCTTTTGCTAATTTATTTTTTGGCAAAAAAAGTAGCAAAATTGGCCCAACGAAAGATTGGCTCTACAAAATGAAAGCCAGCTTCTTGCAACATTTGTAGATTTTCTTGCATTGTATACGGGACAAGTACATTTTCCAAAGCCTCCCTTTTTTGTGCGATCTCATAGTCGCTATATCCTTGGGAGCGTTTGAAATCAAAATAGATATCCACAAGCGCCCTATCAAGCCATTTGTCCTTACTGACAATTTTCTCGCTGCAAACAAAAACGCCCTCTGATCGTAAGGCTTCGCACACTTTTCGTATCAGCTTCTCCCGCTCTCTGGGGCGTATGAATTGTAAAGTATAGTTGCTTACCATCGCTTCGGCCTTTTGGAAAGGATAGTCCAAGATATCGGCTACCTCAAATACTACATCCACCCCAAAGGCCTTAGCCTTTTTTTGAGCCCGCTCGATCATTGCCTTGGAGCTATCTAGACCAACCAGCCGCAAATCGGGTCGCTTCTTGGCCAAATCGATCACAAGCGAGCCAGTAGAGCAGCCTAAATCATACAGCAAAGCCCCTTGTGGCAAAGCCCGTACCAATAAGGATCGGATCAGCTCCATATTCTCTTTATAAAAAGGAACCGAGCGAGAGATCATATCGTCAAAAACGCTGGCCACCTCCTCGTCAAACTCAAACCGCCTCTTTATCGGCTGAGCAAAGAGCCTATCTTTTGCCATCGCCTCTCCATAACGCTTTGGTCGCTCTTTTTCTTTTCTCCAAGATCGACTCGATAGTCCTCCTAAGCTCCCCAAACTCTTGCGCCTCTTTGAAACAAGTATCCATTCTACAAGCCAAAAAACCGCTTAGATTGGCCTCTTTATCCAACAAATAAGGATAACGAACAAACTGCAACGGCTTGAGGATCCGCATAAGTCTTTGTGTTTTGGCTTTAACGATCACATCGCCTATTTGCAGACGCAAAGCCGCCTTGGCCGCCGTGGGTACGAAGCCCGGATTATGGAAAACAAGAGCGGATTTTTCTTCGATGGAGGCTTTTGCCAAGGCATAGAGCCTCAAATCCGATCGCAAGGAGCTCAGATCAAGCATCGCCAGATATAAAGTGGCCAATGCGCTGCTGTAATAGCTATCGCTCAGATCCGCCGGCAATTTGTGCCCTTGAGTGCTAAAATACCATCTGCCTTTATCCCAAAACCTTTTTTTTACCTCTTCCATCAATTTATGAGCCCTATCAAGATACTTATGCTCCAAACTCAACTCATACGCCATGGCCAAAGCTCGGATCAAATAGGCGTAGTCTTCTAGCATCGCCTCCTTTTTGGGCTTTTCGTTACCGATGACTTGATGGTAGAGTCTTTTTTTGTACAAACGCCCAATCAACAGATCCAAAGAGCGCAACGCTTCTTGCTTGTAGCGCTCCTCAAAAATAAAAGCCTCCATTTTCGAGCGTAGATACATGGCGTTCCAAGCGGTGATAATCTTTTTATCGATAAAAGGGAAAGACCTTTGTGCTCTGACTTTGGCTAAAAGGCGAATCGTTTGGGGGTCCACTTTACCCTTTTTCATAGGATTTGAGAGCTCACCGTCAAAATTGCCCTCTGGTTCTATCCCCAATGCTGCCAACTCTTCCTTGGCCTTGGCAAGCCCCATCTTTTTACTCAAAGCCCCCAAAGCCTCCTCATAGGAGTATAAATAGTACGCCCCCTCTTGACCCTCGCTATCGGCGTCACTCGCACCATAATAAAGCCCGCTTTGCCCAAAGCGTTTATCCATCTGCTCGATGGTACGCACCACAACCTCTTTGAAAAGGGGATTTTTGGTGATGCGGTAGGCTCTTGTGTAGACATGAATGAGCTCGGCGTTGGTGTAGAGCATCTTCTCAAAGTGGGGGATAGTCCATTTTCTATCCACGCTGTATCGAAAAAACCCTCCCTCAATCTGATCAAATATCCCTCCTTTGGCCATCGCTTCGAGCGTATGGACAGCCATATTGAGGGCTTTGGAATCATGGGTAATCAGATAGATATCGAGCAAAAGGTCTATGGTGCTTGGCTGGGGAAATTTTACCCGCTTAGAAAAACCGCCATACAGAGGATCGTAGCTTTTTTTGATCTGCGCCAAGGCTTTAGCAGCCAACGAAAGATCAAGCTGTACTGGCACGTAACGGCTATTGAGAGCCTCTTGAACCAATCTTTGGACGGCTTGCGCCCTCTTTTCTATCAGCGGACGCTGCGTTTTGTAGGCTTGGGCCAAAACGGGCAGGATCGTCCTTAGCCCTTTGACCCCATAGCCATCCTCTGGCGGGATATAAGTGGCACTGAAAAAGGGCTTTTTCTCCTCTGTCATGATGATCGTCAGGGGCCACCCTCCGCTTCGGTGATGCATCACCTGGTAAACTAGCTGATAGTAGCGATCCAGATCGGGCCGCTCCTCTTTATCCACCTTGATGGGGATAAAATTGTCGTTGATAAGCTTGGCGATCTCCTCGTTTTCAAAGGACTCCCGCTCCATCACATGGCACCAGTGGCAGGTGCTGTATCCAATGGACAAAAAGATCGGCTTGTGCTCTTTTTTGGCCAGCTCAAAAGCTTTTTTGCCCCACGGGTGCCAGTGTACCGGATTGTGGGCGTGCTGCAAAAGATAAGGCGACTCTTCGTAGATGAGATCGTTGGTATATTTGGCCCCAAATAGAGCGACAAATATCAGAAATATCAAGACAATCTTTTTCATAATACCTCTTTGGCTTTTTGGATATCTTTTTGGATCTGGGATTTGAGATCTTCAAGCGTATCGAATTTTTGGTTGGCTCTGAGATATTTGACGAAATAGATACGCACCTCTTTTGGTGCCTGCGCAAGCTCTTGATCGATGATATGGGTTTCAACGCTAAATTTCCCGTCAGTGCTAAGACGCTGGCCAATAAAAGTGACGCTAGGGTACTTTTTGCCCTCAAACTCTGTATAGGTGGCGTAGACTCCGGGCTTTGGGAGTAAAAACTTCCCAACCAAAAGATTGAGGGTGGGGACGAGCTCCTTGGCCCCTAACCCCTGCCCAGAGACCACCTCCCCCCGTATGCTATACAAACGCCCAAGCATCTGATTGGCCAATTCTATCTCCCCTTTTTCCAAGAGCTCTTTGATATGGCGGGAATGGATGGAGATATCACCTAGCTTTTGTTCCTCCACCACCTCCACTGCACCCCCAAAGTGCTCTTTAAGATCCTTGATACCATACTTTCTTCCTTTGCCAAAAACAAAATCATATCCCACTACGATTTTTTTCAGATTAGGAAAGAGAGAGCGCAGCAGCGCCACAAACCCTTTGGCATCAAGATGGCGAATTCCCTCCAAAGGCAAAAAGATACAATGATGTTGCGTATAACGGCACCGCTCCTTATCTGGTGTCAAAGAGGCGTTAGGTTTTTTGATGATGAGCACCGCCCCTTTTTCGCCAAGCCGCCGCAATAGCTCTTGATGGGCTCTATGCATCCCGTCAAAAGCCCCAATGGCAATACTCTCAACCCTTTCTAAAGTAGTAGACCCACTCACGATTTCCCTCTTTACCGGCTATTTTGGCTATCTCTTTTTTGACAAGCCGCCAGCCTAGCTCCTTGGCCGCTTTTTCGAAGCGCTCCATAGCCTCCTGGATCGCCCGCTCATCTTGCACCACTCCCCTTTTGTCCCGCTTGGCATCCCGCCCCACCTCGAATTGGGGCTTGAAAAGAAGAATCAAACGATCTTTGGCCAAGCGATCAAGGTCTTGTAGGATATGATGAAGAGAAATAAAACTCACGTCGCAAGTGATCAGATCGAAAGGCTCAGTCTCGAAAGCCCTGATATCTTGCTCGCTTATTTCTCTTACTTGTGCTAAAGCTTTGATGCAAGGGTGGAGCTGATCTTTGCCCACATCCAGTGCCACCACCTCTTTGGCCTCTTTTTCTACCAATACCTGAGTGAAGCCTCCCGTAGAAGCTCCCACATCCAGTACTCGCAAGTCTTGAATAAAAGAGTGATCGATTCCTTCTAAAAACCCTAAAAGTTTTTTGGCCGCCCGGCTCACATAGGGGTCTTGCTCCACTTGTATCTTTGCAGGCTCCCGCACTTCCCAAGAGGGCTTGAGCACCTTTTGGCCATCTACTTCCACTCGTCCCTCTTTTATCAGCTGGGCCGCTTTATTTCGGCTTTGGACCAAACCTTTTTCCACCAAATAGCGATCAAGCCGCAACGCCCGCTTCCTTTAGCATCTCCCACAGCCTCTCTTCGGGCTCTAGCTCTACTCCCAGCTCTTTGGCTTTTTCGTATTTGCTGCCCGGATGCTCTCCATAAAAAACGATATCAGTCTTTTTAGAGACGCTATTGCTCACATGGGCGCCGGCTCGCTCCAAAAGCTCTTTTATCTGTTCTCTTGGCAGACGCATCTGACCCGTGAGCACCACGATTTTACCAGCAATGGGCGAATTTTTAAAAGACTTTTCCTTTTTAGGCGGCGTTGGCTGGATCAATCGGATTAGCTCTTCTATTTTGTCCTTGTTGACTCGTACAAACTCCTCTATCGATTTGACGATCTGAGGTCCAAA
This sequence comes from Campylobacterota bacterium, assembly GCA_015494715.1. Taxonomy (GTDB): domain Bacteria; phylum Campylobacterota; class Campylobacteria; order Campylobacterales; family Nitratiruptoraceae; genus Nitratiruptor. The sequence goes on along the minus strand of WGAT01000017.1, from coordinate 8,223 downwards.
CCCCTTGATCTCGTACAATTTTTCAGGAGGCACTCTATACCAATCCAGTCCAAATTTCTCACACAGCTTCTTACTGGCCACCTCTCCCACATGCTCAATACCCAAAGCATTGACAAACCGCCAGCACTCCGCCCCTTTGACGCTTTGGATCGCTTTGATGAGATTTTGGGCCTTTTTTTCTCCAAATCCGGGTAGCTTGAGCAAATCCTCTTTTTTGAGTTTAAAAAGATCAACCACATCTTTGATCAATCCTTTCTCATAAAGCAGCTGTACCGTCGCTTCGCCAAGCCCCGGGATATCAAGACACTGCTTGGAGGCAAAATAGATAATGGAGTTGACCACACGGGCCGGACAACTAAGATTTTGACACTTGATGAGTATCCCCTCATCCAGTACGGGCTGAGCGCAGACCGGACAGACCTTGGGGCGCTCCACCTTTTTCTCTTTGCCCGTGCGGTACTGCTTGAGCACTTTGGTGATCTGAGGTATCACGTCGCCGCTTCTAATCACGATGACCATATCGCCGATGCGGATATCCTTGCGCTCGATCTCGGCGTAGTTGTGCAAAGTCGCCCGCTCCACGACCACCCCGCCTATCTCCACGGGCTCTAGGATCGCCACGGGAGTGATGATGCCGGTACGCCCGACCTGAGGGACGATATCAAGAATTCTTGTCATCTTCTCTACCGCCGGAAACTTATAGGCCACCATCCATCTAGGGTACTTGACCGTATAGCCCAGCTTCTCTTGCAAAGCGATCTCGTCCACTTTAATCACCATTCCATCGAGCATGACCGGCAATCTATCCCGCTCTTTGGTAAACTCCTCGTACAGCCGCTGCAGCTCCTCCTCTTTTTTACAAATCGCCCGTTTAAAAGGCTTCAAAAATCCCAAAGAGTAGACAAAATCCATAAGCTCATGCAGATATTTGTAGTTTAGGGTATTGTATCCCACGCCCCACGGATAGAAGTAGAGCTTGCGTCTGGCGGTCACTTTGGGATCAAGCTGGCGCAGACTTCCCGCCGCCGCGTTTCTTGGATTGGCAAAGGTAGGCTGACCCCGCTCCATTCGCTCACGATTGAGCTTTTCAAAGTCGTCTTTGCGTATTACCACCTCGCCTCTGATCTCGATAAGCCCTTTGTAGTCGATGCCAAGAGGAATGGAGGGGATAGTCTTGGCGTTGGCCGTCACGTCTTCGCCCACCTCCCCGTCGCCTCTAGTGGCGGCACTTTTGAGTAAGCCATTTTCGTAGATAAGATTGAGGCTCGCCCCGTCAAATTTTGGCTCTACATACCATTGAATATCCCGCTTGCCGGCAAGTTTGTAGACACGCTCCAGCCACTCCTTGAGTTCCGCTTCGCTAAAAACATCCTCCATCGACCACATTTTGGTCAGGTGCCTGATCTTTTTGAACTCTTTGGCAGGCTCCGCACCGATACGCTGAGTGGGCGAAGTGGGATCGATCTGATCAGGATGGGCTTTTTCATACTCCTCCACCTCGCGGTAGAGCTTGTCGTATACCTCATCGGGGACCTCGGGATTGTCTAGGACATAGTAGGCGTAGGCCCATCGCTTGAGCTTCTCTACCGCCTCTTTGTACTCTTGATAGTTTCGTATCATTGTAGCCCTCTCATAAATCCTCCACTTTACACAGCAAGCCCGTAAGATAGAGGGAAAATTCGTTGTTCAGGATATAAGGATGATCGATATCTTGGTACATATGCTCCACCACCTCCACCATCTTGGCGGTATCTTTGGCCGCTTCTATGAGTACCTTTCTTAGATCCTCGATGCCGATATGGTGCGAACAAGAAAACAAAGCGATCATCCCTTCTTTATTAAGGAGCTTCATAGCGTTGACGCTGATATCTTTAAAACCCTTAAGAGCCGTACTCTTTTTGGCTTTGGATTTGGCAAAAGAGGGCGGATCAAGGATGATCATATCAAAACGCTCCTTTTGTTTGCGAAGCTCTCGCAAATAATCAAAGACATTGGCTACTACAAACTCCCCGCTCACCTCGTTCAGAGCAAAATTCTTCTTGGCCATCTCTATCGCCTCTTGGGAGATATCGACGAGTCGCACGTTGGCCTGTTTTTTTACCCTTGCATAAAGTCCAAAGCCCCCCGTATTGCTAAAACAATCCAATACGCGGGCTTTTGGTTTGATATAGTTGGTCACTATCTGTCGGTTTTTTCGCTGATCGAGAAAAAAGCCGGTCTTTTGGGCATGGAGAATATCCACATAAAATTTGATCCCTTGCTCTTGTATCACTACTTTTGGAGGAATTTGGCCAATAATCTCTTCAAAACTTGGGACTTTCTCCTTTTGGGGCAAATAGCGATCCCCCTTGACATAGATGCCCTTGGGCTCGAAGATATCTTGTAACAAAGCTATGATATCCTCTTTAAAGCGTACTATACCCGCCGTTTGGAAATGGACGCTTAAGTAGTCGTCATAGCGATCCACCACCAGTCCGGGCAAAAAGTCGGCCTCGGAGTGGATGATACGACAAGCGTTCGTATCCACTTTGACCCGTTTGGCCGCCGCTCGTAAAATCTTGGATTTAAGCAGCCTTTTGGTAATAGGCTCGTCTTTATAACTCAAAGCCCGAAAAGCGATGGTACTATGGGGATTGATATACCCTTTTGCCAAGAGTTTGCCCTGCTCATCTCGAGCTTCAACCAGCTCTCCGGGCTCAAAATCCAAAGGGGTGAGGATATCGCTCTTATAGACCCACGGAAAGAACTCCCGTAATCTTTTAGCCCCCTTGGCGTTTACTCGTATCGTTTTCATCATACCCTTTCATAGGCTTTATAAACCTCTATAAGCTGTTTGTGCGCCGCCACATCGTGGCAGCGCAGTATCGTCGCTCCGTTTTGCAAAGCGAGTTGATGTAGACTCAGCGTCCCGGGCAACCGCTCTTGAACGGGCGTGGGAATAATTTTATCGATCATCGATTTTCTGCTTGCTCCTACCAAAATCTCGTATCCAAATTTCTTATATTCTACCAAATCCCGCAAAAGCACCAAATTATCTTGCAACCGCTTGCCAAATCCAATCCCCGGATCTAGGATAATCTCTTGTATGCCAAAAGCCTTGGCTTTTTGAATTCTCTTTTTGAAAAAATCACTCACTTCGGCCACCACATCTTCGTAGTATGGATTGTGCTGCATCGTTTTGGGATCGCCCTTTTTGTGCATGATCACCACGCTAGCCCCATACTCTGCGGCGATTTTGGCCAGTTTATCGTTCTCAAGGCCGGTAATATCGTTGAGTATCTCAAATCCTCGCTCCAAAGCGTATCGGGCCACTTTGGGCCGATAGGTATCGATACTGAATCGAATCCCAAAAGTTCTTTGGGCCAAAGCGTCGATGATGGGCTGCACACGCCTAAGCTCCTCCTCTTCGCTGATCTCCTCGCTGCCAGGACGGGTACTCATCCCACCAATATCGATGATATGGGCTCCTTCTTCGATCATGCGCTCCACCGCCGCTATTGCCTCGTTGGGACTGAAGCGACTTCCCGGATAGAAGCTGTCGGTCGTGGCGTTGATAATTCCCATGATCTTTGGCTCATATTCCTTTTGACCAAGATAAGCTCGAAGCTCTTTGGCCAGTTCCTTGAGCCCATAGGGCTGAGCCAGCTCCTTTTTAGCCAAAATTTCGATATGTTTTTTGGTGCCAATAAGCAAAGCGTCCACCCGTTGGAAAGCGCAAGTAATGGTTCCGTTTGGGATGGCCAGATCGGCACCTATGCTCAAAGCGTCCTGTTTGAGGATGTTAGCCGCTCCTACATGCATATTGGCGATATGAAAAAGCATTACTTTAGCTTTTTTGGCCATAATTTTGATACCGGGCCCATCGACGCCAAGCTCTCGCATTATTTTTATACTATTGGCATCTCTTCCTAAGCGTTTGATCCTCATTTTTTCCTCTTTTTGTGGGTCAGCAAAATAAGACCGGCCGTAATAAAGATATTAGCGGGATTGGAGTGGAGCTCTAGCAACCGCACCGCTTTATCAAAGTATTCCAGTTCTCGAGCCCTCAAAGAAAAATCGTGACGCAAGGCGTAGTCTAACATCCCTTTGATGACCCCTTTGGCTTGCGTTTTGCTCATATTTTTGGCTTCTTGGGCCAGCTCATACAGACGCTCCAGATCAAAATGCTCAAAATCGATCGCTTCATCTGCCTCATCTTCCACCCGATGAACGGGCAGTCGCGAAAGAATAGTGGGTAAAAAGATCGATCGAGATTTGGCCACTAGTACAAAAACCACCCCTTGTGGAGGCTCTTCTAAGACCTTGAGCAAAGCGTTTTGGGCATAGATATTGTACCTTTGTCCAAACAAAGCTATCACTTTGCTCTCTTTGCTTGTGATGTACGCCTCTTGTATCGCCTCTTTGGCGTGCTCTATTTTGATCTCCTCACTAGCGATAATACGAAGATTTTGGGGCGTAATTTGCTCTTCTAGCTCCTCTTGTAGCTTCTCAAACTCTTTGGTAATAACGATATGGCTTCTCATTCTAATAAAAACTCTCCAAAAATAGCCCCCTCAAGGCTCTTTTCAAAAAGACGAAAAAGTTGCAGTAGTTTGATATCAAGTAGATCGTCAAAGGAGTTGAGGGTAAAATTGTTTTGCATATTTTCGTCCAAAATCCACAAAAAGCTGTCGTGTTTGCTCTTTGCCAATTTGACATACGGCGTATTTGCGCCTCCTATATACCAGATAAAATAGCGTGTACCATAAGAGAGCTCTAAAGTATCAAAAAAGAGCTCTATCTCCTCTTTGCTTTGTAGTCTAACAAGATAGGGGGCAACCTTTTTTAACTCGTAGATAGGAATGAAAGGACGATTTTTTAAGGAGTAATTGAGCGAAGTCACCGCATATTGTCCAAACCAATCTCTCTCATCGTCGGTCAAAATCAAAACGCTATGGCCAGAGACTATACGATTCAGAGCATCGGCGACCAAAGGAAGCCACTCGTAGCGACGCTCCTCCAGCCAACTCATCATACTCTTGTCATAGCGTATTTGTTGCAGCGTCCACTGATCAAAAGAGAGCTTGTCGCTCATTTATCCAATTCATACGCAGCGTGCAAAGCACGCACCGCCAACTCTCCATACTTTTGATCGATAATCATGGAGATTTTGATCTCACTCGTACTTATCATCTCAATGTTGATATTCTCTTTGGCCATCGTCTCAAAAGCCGTACTCGCCACGCCGCTGTGGGATTTCATCCCAACGCCTACGATACTCACTTTGGCCACATCCGGATCGTACTCGATCTTTTGGTACTCCTCTTTGAAACGATCCATCACCTTTTTAACCAACTCCAGCTCGTTTTGGGGAACGGTAAAGTCTAGATTGGTTTTATCATCCTCGCCAATAGTTTGGACAATCATGTCCACATTGATATTTTCATTGGCCAAAGCCTTAAAAATCTCAGCGGCGATACCCGGTCTATCCTTGACACCCCGTAAGCTCACCCTTGCTTGATTTTTATCCAACGCTATTCCACTTACCAACGGCTTTTCCATAATCTCCTCTTCTTTTGTAATGATAGTCCCCGGATTGTCGTTGAAACTGCTTTTGGCCTCGATCACCACGCCTAGCTTTTTGGCCAATTCCACGCTTCTATTTTGCAACACTTTCGCCCCAAGACTGGCGAGCTCTAGCATCTCGTCGTAGCTAATTTTCTCCAGCTTTTTCGCTTTTGGCTCTATTCTAGGATCGGTGGTGTAAACGCCATCTACATCGGAGTAGATCTCACACTTATCAGCCCCCAAGGCTCCGGCGATCGCCACGGCGCTAAGATCACTCCCACCACGCCCCAAAGTAGTCACCTGCCCATCTTCCGTGATGCCTTGAAAGCCGGCCACCACCACGATCTTGCCCTCATCCAAAGCCTTTTTCATAGGCTTTGGATCGATCTTTTCGATCCTGGCTACGGTGTGGGATTTGTCCGTGACGATGCCCGCTTGTCTACCCGTCATCGCCACGGTGGGCAAGCCCATCTCATTCAGAGCGATAGAGAGCAGCGCCGCCGTCACCCGCTCGCCGCTGCTGAGCAGCAAATCCATATCCCGACGGCTTGGAGTAGGACTAAAATGTTTGGCAAAATCGATAAGTTTATTGGTCTCCCCGCTCATAGCCGACACTACCACGACTACATCGTTCCCCTCTTTTTTAGTTTTGGCTACCCGTTTGGCTACGTTTTCGATACGCTCTAGATTGCCAACGCTAGTCCCCCCATATTTTTGGACGATCAACATTAAAAATACCCCTCTTTCTTAAAATAGTCCAGCACCTGTTTATACACGGGCCTTTTAAAAAAGGTCACATACTCAAAAAGCTTATTATACGGCACGAAGCGGTACTTGCTAAACTCCGGCTCTTTGGTTTTGAGATCGATTTTGGCTCCGGGCTTGAGCTTGACCAAAAAATATTTTTGACGCTGGCCGTCGTAGGGATACATCTTTTTGGCGATCGTTTTGGGAAAATCGTAGCTCACCCACTCTGGATATTCGGCGATGATCTCCACCTCGTCGGTACCGATCTCTTCCTTGAGCTCTCGAAAGAGGGCCTCTTGGGGCGTTTCGCCTTTATCAATCCCTCCTTGAGGAAACTGCCACGAATCTGGGATGTCGTTGCGAGAGGCTATAAAAAACTCCACTTTTTTTGGATACTCGCTTGAGAGCACTATCGCCGCCACATTTGGTCTATACCGTTTTTTTTTCATCGCTTCCTCGATCAAAAGCAAGACCTAAAGCGAAGCGCTTCGCTTTAAATCTCACTTCTTTTTTGAGTGCTATAATAGCGCTTTACGAATTAAAAAAGGATAAAATTGCTTTTATACTCTCATATCCCGTTTTGCGACAGCAAATGCCACTACTGCGCCTTTAACTCTTTTACGCACAACCAGCACCTCAAAAAAGAGTATATGCAAGCGCTTTTGCGTCAACTGCACTGGGAATTGGAGCAAAAAACTCCTTCGAGACTCCAAAGTCTCTTCATAGGGGGTGGCACGCCCTCTACCATCGATGCCAATCTCTACAAGCCGCTTTTTGAGCTGCTAGAGCCCCTCATCGACGAAGAGACGGAGATCACCTTCGAGGCCAATCCCAACAGCGCCTCCTTGGATTGGCTCCAAGGAATCAAAGCGCTAGGAGCCAATAGAGTAAGCTTTGGCGTACAAAGCTTCGATGAAAAAAAGCTCAAGTTCCTCGGCCGTGCCCACACCCCTAGCCAAGCGGTTCAGGCGATCGAAAACGCCCAAAAGGCGGGATTTGACCATATTAATCTCGATATCATCTACGATACGGCAATGGATACAAAAGAGCTGCTCCAAAAGGATATCGCCCAAGCTTTGGCTCTGCCTATCGATCACATAAGCGCCTATGCACTGACGATTGAAGAGGGGACCCCTTTTGCCAAGAGCCCGCAAGCAGCAGCGAACAAGGAGGAGTTTGGCTACCTCATCAAAGAGCTGATCGCACTGCCCCAATACGAAGTAAGCAATTTTGGCTCTTATCGCTGCCGCCATAATCTTGGCTACTGGGAGCTTCGCCCCTATATTGGCATAGGCTGCGGAGCCGTGGGATTTGATGGGAAAAACCGCTACTATCCACCAAGCGATCTGCACGCCTATATCCAAAATCCTCTCGCCATCCAGACTGAACGGCTAAGCCCTCAAGATCTTCGCCTCGAGCGCCTCTTTTTGGGGCTGCGCAGTATCGTAGGGATAGAGCGCTCTTTGTGCGACGACAACAAAGTTGACATACTCCTCAAAGAGGGCAAACTGATCCAAAAAGAAAACCGCCTCTACAATCCAAACTTCTTTCTAGCCGATGAGCTGGCACTCTATCTACTGACAGATTGAAAATTGTAAATTGAGCGAAAACATTGCAATTTCAACTTGAAAATTTTATGTTGGCCTTTGGCCAAAAAAGTGCGCCAAAACCCAAAGGGCGCTTGCGTTCGCACTTTTTAATAAAATTTTCAAGTGAGCGGAAATTGCACTCTGTTTGAGTGAAATTTGACAATTTCGATCAAGCCAAACCACTCGATACGAGCCGAATGCTCTTTTTGACCTTACTTTCAAGCTTTTGCAGTTTTGGGTCTTTGACCTGATCCAAAAAATGGAGCACTTTTGCGGCGGTGGCTTGGTCTATCTCGTAGCGCTCCAGGATTTGCAACAGCTCTTCGAGCTTTTCTTTTTG
>WGAT01000016.1 GCA_015494715.1 Campylobacterota bacterium | reverse complement strand
TATGCCCATACGAAACTGGAGCCTTACTCTCTCTCAATTGGCTATATTCTTTGAAAGGAGGTTGGATAAATATTTGGAAGTTTAAGTTGGTGGTGTAACAACCAAAAAGGTGTTACTAAAAGGTACTTGACACGGAGTTTTGAACGGTCCCCCTTTTTACTGATTTGGAAGAGTTTAACAAACATCTCGCCAAATGGCTTATCGATTACAACACAAAAATCCCTCACTCTTCCCTAAATTACAAATCTCCGGTACAATATCTCCTTGAAAATCACAAAGAGTGCCATATGTATTGGACTAATACACTCTCTTGACAAATAAAAAAATTTCGCTTATAATTTCACTCACATTCGCACATGGAACTTTCAAAAAGCGAAAGTTTGACCCCTTAGCTCAGTTGGTAGAGCAACTCCCTTTTAAGGAGTGGGCCGTTGGTTCGAATCCAACAGGGGTCACCACGGATGACCCCTTCATCTAGTGGCCAAGGATGCCACCCTTTCACGGTGGTCACAGGGGTTCAAATCCCCTAGGGGTCGCCACAGCGGTCGCTTAGCTCAGTTGGTAGAGCGCTTGCCTTACAAGCAAGTGGTCAGTGGTTCGAGTCCACTAGCGACCACCACGTTGGAGCGGTAGTTCAGCTGGTTAGAATGCCGGCCTGTCACGCCGGAGGTCGCGGGTTCGAGTCCCGTCCGCTCCGCCATGTTTAGCCCTCATCACCTATGTTTAATTTCTATACATACCTCTAAAGACACTCTTCCATCTTTTCACGCTATAATAAGCTCAGTTTTCTTCGTAAAGGTTTTTTATGAGTAGTATATTAAATGAGTACCGGCAGGCCGCAAAAATTAGAGGACTCAACGCCAAAGAGAGTAATTTTATTCATGAATATGCGCAAAAATTGCATTTAGACCCCAACCGTGTCCTTGTTAATAAGGAATTTTTTGATGCGATCGTCAAAGAGTATAAAAAAAACAATCCAAAACCAGACGAAATTTTTATCAATACGATCAAAGAAAAACTCAACTTTATCCCAACGCTTGCTCGTCGTCTATACTCCTCCAAGGATATTCCCAAAAACCAAAAGGCAAAATTTTATTTTTCTAATGTCGATTATGTGCCTATAACGCTTTCTACACAATACGATAGCTACGCTTTATGGAAAGTGGAGCTCCATGGTAAAATGGATATGCTCAAGCCAAAAATGCGAGGTTTTATCATATTTGAAGAGAAGCATCTTATTGCATACAAGTTTGATGCCATTATTGAAGATGTGCTTGTTTTTCACAATGAAAAATTTCTCAAAATTCCCCATAGCAACAATCTCAAAGTACTGGCTAAACGAAGATATCCCCGTATCGATGTCAATATTCCTGCAATCGTCAAACGAAAAGGCAAACTTCGGGACAACCCTTATTATAAATGTACGATTTGCAATCTTTCAGAGGGGGGGGCGAAAATATGCCTAGGAGAAGATCTTTTTCATCCGGGTGAGGAGCTCGAGCTAAAATTCAAGCTCAATATGGAGGATATGGAGGTCCAAAGCAAAGTAATCGCCAAAATAGCCTATGAAGCACCCGGCCAATATGGCGTTCAGTTTCTTCATATGGATCCTCATATGCGATTTGTTTTAAATAAATATATAAATATGTACCTTAAAGAGAGTCCTATTTAATTTTGGATGTTTTTAGCAACATCTCATCCCTTGTAAAAAATCTTCCAATATCTTTGCGTGGTCAAAGACCAATCTCTCCCAAGGAATCTCTTCCAATGCGACAATATGGGCTACTTTGGCATCATCGGCTCCCTTGGGTATGCCCGTAGCCGTACAGACAAAAGTGATAGAGATCGTGTGAAATCTTGGATCCCTTTTGGGATCGCTGTAGACATTAAAGAGCCGAAACTCCTTTATTGCCAGATTTGTCTCCTCTTTCATCTCTCGCACCAACGCATCTTCTACCTTTTCGCCAATCTCTACAAAACCGCCCGGCAACGCCCAGCCATAAGGCGCATTTTTTCGCTCAATCAGTACGATACCTTGGAAATTTCTTTGATCAAAGATTTTAATAATCCCATCCACAGCAACATATGGGGTGGAGGGTCGAAAGGGATAGGTATACATTGCTTACCTTTTTAAAAGTTTTTTAAGCTCATCGAGAGATCTGGTATTGATGATATCATTCTTTTCACACCAGCCTCGTCTTGCCTGATTGACACCATACTCCATATAACGGAGTGAAAAAATATTATGGGCATCGGAATTAATCGCCATTTTTACACCCATCTCTTTGGCCATTTTAGCGTGGATATCGGTAAGGTCGAGCCGTTCGGGTTGAGCATTGATCTCTAAATGAATGTTGTACTCCTTGGCTTTGGCCAAAATCTGCTCCATATCCAGCTCCATCGGCTCTCGTATTCCGATCATTCGACCCGTAGGATGGGCCAGGATATGAACGTAAGGATTCTCAAACGCTCGCAAAATCCGTCTGGTTTGGCGCTCTTTGGAGAGATTGAACTTGTAGTGGACGGCTATGATCACTATATCGAGGCGGGAGAGGAGCGCATCGCTCATATCGAGTCGCCCGTCTTCTAAAATATCTACCTCCATACCTTTGAGGATCGTAATATCTTCAAGCGTTTCATTCACCATATCGATTTGTTCTAGCTCCTCCATTGCCCGCTTCTCGTCCAGCCCCTTGGCGATAGTAAGGCGCCTGGAGTGATCCGTAATGGCGATATATTCGTACCCTAACTCTTTGGCCGCTTTGGCCATCTCTTCGATACTATTTTTGCCATCGCTATACCCTGTATGCATATGCAAGTCGCCTCGAATATCTTCTAACTCCACAAGCTGAGGCAGTCTATGGACCTTGCACGCCTCTATCTCTCCTCTGTTTTCTCTTAACTCCGGTTCGATATAACATAATCCCACGGCTTTATAGACCTCCTCCTCCGTTTTGCCGGCAATCCGTTCTTTCCCTCGAAAAATCCCATATTCGTTGACTTTGAGTCCCAATTCTATGGCCATCTTTCGTATGGCGATATTGTGTGCTTTAGAGCCTGTGAAATAGTGCAAAGCCGAGCCGTAACTCTCATCTTCTACGCTCCGCAGATCGACTTGTAAGTCGTTGTTGAGTATAACGGTCGATCGTGTGGAGCCGGCGGAGACTATCTCTTTTATCTTGGGATATTGGACAAAATGTCGGATCACCTCGCTAAAGTCTTTGGCAGTAGCCAAGATATCCAGATCTCCTACCGTCTCTTTTTTGCGCCGATAGCTTCCTGCCACATCCAGATGGATCAACTCGATTTGGCCCATATAGGCCAAGATATCTTCCACATACTCCTTAGCCTCACTCCATTTAAAGCGGTGGCCCGCTTTTTTAAGCAGACGGATACCTTTGAGGATTTTTTGCACCAGCGTAGGACCAAAACCGGGCAGCTTTTGTATCTCTCCGCTTTGTGCGGCTCTTCGTAGATCCTCCATGGAAGTAATTCCTAGCTTCTCGTACAAAGTTTTAATCCTTTTAGGACCCAATCCTTCGATCGAGAGCATATCCACAAGGCTTGGGGGAATCTCTTTTTTGAGCTTTTCGAGTTTGGAAAATTTGCCAGTGGTGACGATCTCTTGGATATACTGACTCAAATCCGATCCAATACCGGGGAGTCTTGTCAAGTCGTATCCCTCTTGGACTAGCTCTTCTAAACTTTTGCCGATATTTTCTATTGTACGAGCAGCGTTGCGGTAGGCTCGGACTTTAAAAGGATTTTCGCCCTTGATCTCCAAAAGATCGGCATACTCTTTAAAAATTCTTGCGATTTCGGTATTGGTTATCGCCATTTTGTATCCTTAGCGTGACTTAAGATAGGCACCATAAACCATGACGAGGATACCGCCTAAAAGCATCCCGTACGCACCAGCCCGGCTCATCTGGATGCATCCTACGGTAAAATTATTAAACGCCGTAACCATCAATCCCCATCCAAACAGATAAAAAAGCTCCCCTTTGCGACAGATTTTGCACTTCATACCTTAATCCATTTTTTTGTACTATTATAGTACCAAAGGAGCTATTTTGCAAAAAGCGCGTATTTTGTTACTCGAAGACGATATCAATCTAGGCGAAACGATTCAAGAGTATCTACAAGATCACGGATACGATGTAGATTTTGTCCACACTTCCCAAGAGGCACTAGAAAAAGCGTACGAGAAACATTACGATATCTATTTGTTCGATGTGATGGTCCCGGGGATAGATGGCTTTGAACTGCTTAAAAAGATACGCTCCCAAAGCGATACGCCGGCCATTTTCATAACGGCTCTTGAGAGCGTTAAGGATTTAGAAAAAGGATTTGCCAGTGGGGCGGATGATTATATTCGCAAACCTTTCGAGCTCAAAGAGCTGCTCTTGCGTATCCAAACCCTGCTCAAGCGCCGCTTCGATACGGCCAAAAAGATCATCCCTATCAATGAAAAAAGCCACTTTGATATCACCACATCCGAGCTCATCGTCCAAGGCACGCCCGCCAATCTCAATCAAAAAGAGCTTCGATTGCTCAAACTCTTTTTACAATATCCCAACCAGCCCCTTAGTCATGAGAAAATATACGAAACTTTATGGGATTATGACGAGACGCCGAGCGATATGGCTCTGCGCACCTACATAAAAAATTTGCGAAAATATTTGGGGAAAGATCGGATACAAAGTATTAAACGCTATGGCTACAAGTTCGTTAAGTGAAAAAAAGAGTCTGTACAACTTTTTAGGTCTGTACATCTTTTTGACGCTGATTATTTTGGTATTGGCTTCGCTGATGTATTACCGCTTTCAAAAGGAGCTGATGCTTAGCTCCCATCTGCCCACCCTCCAAAGCCACGCCAAAGAGGTGATCCATAGAATACGCCAAATGCACGAGAGCCTACTCGAAGACAACTATTATCCTAGATATTCTAATTTCCGATCGGCCATTTACGATGCCGATTATGTCAAAATTTTCTCTTTGCTTCGAGGCAAGAGGATAGATTTTCACAACGTGTTGTACAAACAGGGGCGATTTATCTACTTCATCAAAGAGCCCGAGCGCTACTATCTTGGGACAAAGTATCTTATTATCGAGATCCTAGACGATGAGAAATGGATCGCCGCCACATTTAAAAATATTCTTCTTTTTGGCTCTTTATTTTTGCTTTTTATGGCCTTTTTGGGTTACTATCTGGCCAAACTCTTTTTACGGCCGATGAAAAACTCCTTTACGCTGCTCAACGACTTTATAAAAGATACGACCCACGAACTCAACACGCCAGTAAGCACTATTTTGACTAACATCGAAACTATCGACAAGAGCGCGCTTGATCCAAAACTTGCTAAAAAACTCGGCCGCATCGAAATCGCCGCCCGTACCATCTCCACCATCTATAAAGATCTTACGTATCTTTTGCTGCACGAGCAACTGCCATCCCATATAGAAACGATCGATATGAACGAACTGCTCGCACAGCGGCTAGAATATTTTAACACCCTGGCCAAGAGTAAACGGCTGCGTATCCGCTTTTCTAAAGCCCCTTGCTTTTTAAAAGCGGATCGGCAAAAGATCGCCAGACTTGTGGACAATCTCCTCTCCAACGCAATCAAATACAACAAAATCGGTGGAGAAATTTGGGTCAAGACCTTTCAAGGCGGCTTTTTCATAGAAGATACGGGCATTGGTATTCCCAAATCAAAACAAGAAGAGATTTTTGAGCGTTATAAAAGGCTTCAATCCAACGAAGGAGGTTTTGGTATCGGTCTTAATATCGTCTACCTCATCGCCCAAGAGTTTGCTCTAAGGATTAAAATAGACTCCAAACCAAAATTTTATACAAGGATTACCATCCTATGGGAAAAATAGCGCTGTTTTGTCTACTTTTTTTACTCTCCTACGCCAATGTTTTTGATAGCAAATGCCTGCCTTGCCACCAAAGAAAAAAGGCAAACCTCAAAGTGATATTTTTTAACTATCTGCTCTATCACAGCAGCGAGCGGCGCGTCAAAAAGGCTATGAAAGCGTTTTTGCTCCATCCAGACCCTAAAAAGAGTTTGTTTGTCAAAAATGGATCAATATACCGCCATCACATCGATCCACAAATCTTGGATCAAGCGCTCAAAACTTATTGGGAACGCTATAAAGTGATTGGTAAAATTAAATAACTTTTGATTTCATCCGATATTAAGAATGATATTTTATAATAAAAATACAAAACCATTTAAGGAGAAAGAATGAAAAACCGAGCCAAAAGCGTGATATTATCGGCACTGCTCTTAGCGGCTCCTTCTTTATTTGCGATGGAAGAGATTTTAGAGCCAAGTGGAATAGACCAGATTGAACAAATTATCAATGAGGACGAAGCCATCAATAAAGTGGTCAGTGCAGAGGATATCGCAAAAGCGCAAGAAGCCGCTTCACAGATGAACAGCTATATCAAAGAGGCGGTGTACAAGCTCGGTCTAGCCAACGACGACGAATTGACAAGAGCCGATGTGATAGAGATCAATCGCTATTTAGTCCAAAATTACGCAGATGTATGGGAGGGGTTGCTAGCTGAGTATAAGCTGGTGCAACCAAAACTGCAAGGAAGAGACAGACGGCTGCCGCGAGTGATCGCTCTGAATAAAAAGGCAATCGATT
>WGAT01000015.1 GCA_015494715.1 Campylobacterota bacterium | reverse complement strand
GGCATACAAAATGCCCAGAAAAAGTGGACTATGCCCATACGAAACTGGAGCCTTACTCTCTCTCAATTGGCTATATTCTTTGAAAGGAGGTTGGATAAATATTTGGAAGTTTAAGTTGGTGGTGTAACAACCAAAAAGGTGTTACTAATAGGTACTTGACACGGAGTTTTGAACGGTCCCGAAAAAGCAGGCATGTGGCTTTTTATCATAATTACTATAATTTATGAAGCTGCATTGTTTGTTTTTTCTACTTATGATATTTGCTGTACCACTCAGGATGATGCGTATCATGTAGTGATGTTTCATTCGCATTATCCATATCTGCAACATCTTGTGCATTATCTTACTCATACCGCTACACGTCCGCTGTTCACATTTTTTATCAGACTACCATATTGGATCGATACTTTTTGGTTTTATAAATTTATTTCTTATAGTGCTTTTTTTGCTGAGATAGCTGCACTTTATTTGCTAATAAGAAAACTGTTTGACAATACTATCGCGATACTTTTCGTAATCATCCATTTGGCTTTTTTACAATTTACATTTCAGCACAATATCTTGTTCGCCTACCCTTTTTATTTCCACTTCGCCATTTTTTTGCTTGTTTTGTCTCTATTTCTGTTTGTGGAATATCTGCAAACAGATAAGATCTTATTTTATTTTCTTTCTATTTTTTTATATATAATAGTTTTAATGATGTATGAAGTATTCGTAGTATATGGGTTGCTTTTTTTGGTGATCATCTATATTTATCGAGCTTCCTGGAGACTTTTTATCGGATATTTGGTGCCTATACTTCTACTGATAGTTTTGCATTTTTATTTGCAATCCTTTTTTCATAGACACTATAGCGGAACGACGCTCCATTTTGATTCGTTAAAAGACTTTTTGATCACACTTGTTTTACATACAAGTTCGGCTTTTCCGCTTTTCAATGCCATATTCGTTCATAAACTTCACCATCTATATTTTTTGGATAAAGATTTCTATCGAGCCATTCCCTTTTCATTCAATATTTTTTTCCTTTTAGACTGGAAAAGTTATCTAAAAGCTTTACTTGTTTTTGGAAGTAGCTATTATCTATTGCAAAAAGGAGCCCATGGTAAAAAAGGGTATAAAAATACCATCATACTTCTTTTGATACTTCTATTTTTGCCCAATATCTTATTGGCCCTTACAAAAAAATACCAAATCTGGGCAGTGCAGTACCATAATTTTCATTATGTAACTACCTATTTTAGTATTATTGCTTTCAATCTACTTATTGTCATTTTGGCTTTTTATTGGGTCGAAAATAAAAAGATACGTGCTTTGATAACAGCTTTGCTCTTTGGTATCGTTTCATTATTGGTGGATTACGGTAACTACTATCCCCTGCAAGCCCTTAAACTCTCTTCTCAAAGATGGCATATCGTAAAGGCTTTGGCTCATAGTAAGTTGCTGCCAAAAGAGCTTCATTGCATAGAAGCGCCCTCTTTGTGGAGCCATACATACAGTGATATCAAAATGGGGAGTGGGTATTGGAGCAGTTATTTTAAAACGGAAGGGGGCACCATCTCCCTTGAAAAAAACAAGCGCTGTGCAGCAAAAATGGTGATTTTACAAAATCCTATCAAAGCGACCACTATAGTTAGAATAGATTTCGCTAATCAATCATATCTTGTTGCTTTACAAAAAATCCCTTTGCCATCTATTCAATGGGAAAAGAGCGATGGTATATTTATGGCAAAAGTCAAAAAAGGGTTTGTACCTTTAGGATTTTATTAAAGAACGATTATCTCCTCTTGCAATACAATCCCGTATTTATCTAAAACTTTTTCTTTCGCTTCTTTGATCAAAGCCATCGCCTCTACATATGTACCGCCGCCTAAATTGACCAAAAAGTTTGCGTGGATGGGGCTAAAGGCCATATTGCCCACCCTTTTGCCTTTAAGACCTACCGCCTCGATGAGTCTGCCCGCGTACTCCCCCGGGGGATTTTTAAACACACTGCCCGCACTTGGCTCTTTTGGCTGGTTGGAGCGAAGTGCAAGGAGCTGCTGGCGCAATTTTTCGCTGTAGCCTCTTTGGAGCGTGAAGCCCGCTTCGTAGACGATGGAGTCAATACTACTTTGGCGATATTTTAGCCCCAAATCTTTGGCCAAAATCTTGCCTTGATATGTGCGGACCCATCGCAGCACATTTTTGATCTCGTACTCCTTGACTCCCGCGTTCATCCGCACGGCTCCCCCGATGGTACCGGGTAGTTTGGCCAAAAACTCAAATCCCGCGATGTTGTGGCGTTTACAAAAGCTGACCACTTTGCCGGTGGGCGTGGCGGCTCCTATGATGAGCTCGTTCTCTTCGATGCGGATATAGTCGAAATTTTTGCCCAAAATCGCTAGAGGCGGGGGAGTGGAAGAGAGCAAAAGGTTGTTGGCTTTACCGACCAAAAAAAGCCTCTCATAAGCTGGATCGATCCGCTCGATCACCTCTACTTCGCATATAGGGCCTATCTTAATAGAGCTATAGCGGGAAAAATCGATAGATCTTTTCATTGCCCAAACCGGATCTTTTCATACTCTGTGGGGATCAGATAGTCTTGGGCCTTGATAGGGCAGTCGTATAGGCCATGTTCGTAACCGATCCAAAAGAGTCTATCGAGGGCTTTATAGTGGATGGGCTGCATCTGTATCGACTCCTCGTTGGCGTACATCTGCAGATATTTTTGAAGCTTCACCTCATCTATGCGCACCAGTCCCCGCTCCAGCAGCATTTTGCTCAAAAGCTCTTTATGGTCGTTGGCTACCCGTACCGCCTTGGTGAGCATCTTTTCGCATTCTATGGCTTTGAGTAGCGGGATAGAGCGCCGCAGAGCCATGCCTCCAAGAGGCAAAGGCAGCTCCTCGCCTGCTAGCTCCACCCAGATATCCCAAAGCTCTCGCTCTACTTCCAGGCTTTTGTCAAACTCCAAAATCGACTCGTGGATCAGCACCCCAGCGTCCACTTTTCCCTCAAGCACCGCCTTTTCTATCTCCAAAAAGTTCCTATATACAGGCCTCGCCTTTGGGTAGGCGATACGAAAAAGCAGGGCATTGGTGGTATAGCGGCCGCTGAGGGCTACTTTGAAATTGGGCTTTAATCGTTTGCCCTTTTTTTTGATCAGCTTTGGGCCATACCCATTGCCAAAACTAGCGGCCGTGCGCAACAAGGCGTAGTCGTGCCGAATGTAGGGGTACAAAGCGAAACTAATGGCGCTGATGTCGTACCAGCCCTGCAAAGTTTTCTCGTTGAGTGTCTCGATATCTTGCGCTTCACTTTGGAAATGGATGGTTTTGGAGCTGATCCAGCCAAATTTGATAGCGTAAAACATAAAAATATCATCGGCATCGGGGGAGTGGGCAACGCAGTAGCTGGACATTTATCTCCTTTTGGATAAAATCACGAACCAAATTATAACGAAGCTCTTATTTTTGCTGTTAGTAAGGAAAAAAGGATAAAATATCATAAAAGGATCAAAGAGGTTGAACAATGGATGCAAATAAACAAAAAGCGTTGGAGTTGGCGCTCAAACAGATCGATAAAGCTTTTGGTAAAGGGGCTTTGGTAAAATTAGGCGAGCGGCAGATCGAGCCGATCGAGTCCATCTCCACTGGCTCTTTGGGACTCGATATGGCTTTGGGTATTGGGGGCGTGCCCAAAGGTCGTATCGTAGAGATCTATGGACCAGAGAGCTCGGGCAAGACGACCTTGGCTTTACAGATTATTGCCGAAGCGCAAAAAAGAGGGGGTGTGGCCGCTTTCATCGACGCTGAGCACGCTTTGGATATGTTTTATGCCAAAAATTTGGGTGTGGACGTGGACAACTTATTGGTCAGTCAGCCAGATTTTGGGGAGCAGGCTTTAGAGATTGTAGAGACGATCGCTCGAAGTGGGGCCGTGGATGTGATTGTTATTGACTCCGTAGCCGCTCTTACGCCCAAAGCGGAGATTGAAGGGGATATGGGCGATGCCCATGTTGGATTACAGGCTAGGTTGATGAGTCAGGCTTTGCGAAAGCTTACGGGCGTGGTGCACAAGATGGGCGCTACGGTGATTTTTATCAATCAGATCCGTATGAAGATCGCAAATATGGGCTATGGCTCGCCAGAAACGACGACGGGCGGGAACGCCTTGAAATTTTACGCTTCGGTGCGTATAGACGTGCGGCGAATCGCCACGCTCAAACAAGGGGAGAATCAAATAGGTAACCGCGTACGGGCCAAGGTGGTCAAAAACAAGGTGGCTCCGCCTTTTCGTCAGGCCGAATTTGATATTATGTTTGGTGAGGGGATCAGTAAAGAAGGGGAGCTTATCGATTATGGCGTAAAGCTCGATATCGTGGACAAAAGCGGTAGCTGGTTTAGCTATAAGGATATCAAACTCGGTCAAGGTCGCGAAAACGCCAAGACCTATCTAAAAGAACATCCCGAAGTGGCCCAGCAGATAGAACAAGAGATCAAGCAGGCGATGGGGCTCAACGATAGTATGATGATGGTACCGGAAGAAGAAATCACAAACGAAGGAGAATAAATGGTCTATATCGATAACATTGCGGCTCAAGAGGTGTTAGACAGCAGAGGCAACCCTACGGTCAAAG
>WGAT01000014.1 GCA_015494715.1 Campylobacterota bacterium | reverse complement strand
TCTTACTTCTCCTATGCCAAAGGTTGATGCCCCAACCTTTATAAAAATTATACCAAAAGAGTTTCAAGGAAGACAAACTTCCTCTCAACTCTTTTGTCGCCTTATATCCCCATTGATAAATCAAGGGGCTTTACGGCGAATTTTCGGTAAACGACGCACGCCTACGGCCTCCATCAAAGCCCCAACCACATCGGCGGCTCTCCCGTGGGCGTCAAAGTGGCTCTTGTTGAGTCTGTCGATACTGGTATTGGAGGAGAGGACCCTGAAAAAGAGCTCATTGCGGCTTGAATCGACCACGCGTATGACATGCAAATCAAAAGGATCAAAGACAAAAGAGTTGTTACCCCCGTCCGTGCCTACCATAGCCAGAGCCGTGCTGCTTCTTGGCGTAATGCGCCGCTGGGCGGATCGCAAAGGGGCCACATCTTGCATAAGTTCTTGAAGTACGCTCTCTTGAGCGAGGGTCTCTTGTTTGATGGCGGCTTGCAGCTGGGGTAAAATATCTGGGTCTATCATTATCTCTCCTAGTCGGCGTGCAGCCTTTAGATTATAGGTTAATGGTAGAATTTTTGCGATTAAAGTCACTTTAAATTTAAGTGCCCTTTGCTATAATCGTCAAAAAGGAGGTAGGATGGAGAGCGCGTATCCTTCGTATTACCGCGAGCCAGAAATAATAAAAGAGAGTATCTACACCGGGGGCCAAGCGTTGCAAAAAGCGCCCCAAATTGAAGGGGTGCCTACGGGTATAGAGGGATTGGATGAGCTTTTTTTTACTATTAAAGAAAAAGATGGTATGCTTAAAAAAGCACCTCTTGGGGGTATGCCCAAGTATAGCGTGTGCAACATTACGGGGGTAAGCGATACGGGCAAGAGCCTTATGGCTGAGCAATTTGCCGTAGAGCAGGCTAGAAAGGGGCAAAAGGTCGCTTTCATCACCGTCGAAACTCCGGCCAATTTCGTCGTCGCCTCCATAAAATACAGAGCCTTGGCGATGGGGTACGATTTTAGCGAGTTCGAGGACAATATCATCCTCATCGATGCGGCAAGTTTTAGCAAGCTGAGAGAAAATCTTCCCGATCTGCTCTCTACTTTAGCGTATGCCATCAAAACCTACAAAATCGACTTTACGATCATTGACTCCATCACGGGGCTTTTTGAAAACAAGGAGATGATGGCTAGAGCGATTGTACGGAGGGTCTTTAATTTTATGAAAAAGTGGTACCAAACAGCTCTGTTTGTTAGTCAAAAGCGAAGCGGCCACGAGGAGCTCAGCGCCGAGGCTGCGGGAGGATACGCCGTAGGACATATCGTCGATGGGACGATGGTGCTGGCCAAAGAGCTTATTACCAGTCAGTATCAAGCCAGAATCTATAAAGCGCAAATTGGCGATTTGATACGGCTCTTTCGTATCGATGGCTGTAGAATGTGCGGACACGATACTAAAACCCATTTTATGGAAATTACCGATACTGGTATCGTGAAAATCAAAGAACCAATAGGAGGATAAGATGATAGTACTTTCAGGAACTACGCTAAACATTGATGAGAAAGGATTGGAGCGGCTCGTTGAGCGGGTCTTTTTCAAATCGATCGATCTTTTGGGAGGACTCAAAAAATTGGCCGAGTATCGTACTCTTACTTGGCTCCCCTCATTAGCAAGGGCCGCTTTTGTGATCGTGCTAAGGGAAGAGTATTTAAAGCCCGAAGATGAGATTGCCAAGTATGTAGGATTAACCAGAAATACCGTCCGCAATATCCTGCGGGCCGATCCTGATCTGGCGATGTATAAAATTCAGCATATCGACGAGTTGAGCGAAGAGGAGAAAAAGGAGCTCAAAGTCCACACTGCAGGGGGCATCGCCAAGCTCGCGTACAAGCTCGTCAAAGATGGACAAGATTCGCAAACGCTGCTCGATTTTTGCCATACGATGGCTAGCGAAGCTCTCAAAGCCGCTTCGTGCGAGAGCCCATGGGCCTATCTGGTACTCAAACACACCAAAGGGGTGGACTATCCTATCATGGACTCCAAAATTTTGGAGGAGCGGTTGGCCGGTATCCAGATAAAGGGCCTAGATGGAGCCCAGGTGGCCAAAGGGCTAGTATATCCCATCAAAACGCCGGCGCAACTTTTGCACGAGATCAAGGAGTATTTGCAAAGCCAAGGGATTGCGTGATTCCTCTTGTCTATAAAAGGATGTGCCCCAACTGCGGGGGCGACATCACCAGCGAGCGTCTATCCAAAGGGTTAGTGTGCCAAAAGTGTCTACCCCAAGAGGTGGAGCCCTCCAGATTGTGTGATGTGATCACGGGAGATTTTAGGAGGGTATGCGAGCTTTGGAGCCGGGCGAAGGAGTATGAGGAGTTCTTTGGCCAAAGTGCCGGATTTAGACCCAGAGAGTTGCAGCTAAGCTGGGCCAAAAGGTTTTTCCTTGGGCGCTCCTTTGCCCTGCTCGCTCCCACCGGTATCGGCAAGACCACCTTTGGCCTCACGCTCGCCTCCTTTATCCGTCCCAAAAAGAGCTATCTGCTCTTTCCTACCACCCTGTTGGCCAAAGAGGCTGCCAATAGACTGCAAAAGATGGGTCAAGAGCCTTTGGTGTATGAGAGCTCTTTGTCCAAAAGGGCCAAAGAAGAGATCAAAGCGAAGATCGAGTCGGGGGATTTTGAGATACTGATCACCACTACCAGCTTCTTGTACCGAAACTTCGAGATCATCCCACGAAAGTTCGAACTCATCTTCGTAGACGATGTGGACAGTATCCTCAAATCCGCCAAAAATATCGACAAAGTGCTGATGATAGCAGGCTTTTCGCAAGAGGATATCCAACAAGCCTTGGAGTTTATCGACTACAAGCGCCATATTGCCCAAACGGGGCATTTTGATCCAGAAGAGTTTGAAAAGCGCCGCCAGCAGATCGAAAAGATAGCTGCCAAGCCCCACGCCAAAGTGATCGTCTCCAGCGCCACGGCAAATCCAAAAAGCCGCAGAGTCCACCTTTTTCGAGAGCTTTTGGGTTTTGAGGTGAGTCGGCCCAAGATTACTATCCGAAATATCGAAGATCTCTACGAAGAGCCACAAGAGTTGGATGCGGTGAGTGTGGAGCGAATCCGAGAATTTGGCGGGGGTGGTCTGGTCTTTTTGCCTGGCAACGAGACCAAAGAGCGCCTCCATGCTTTTGTGGAGTATCTGCGCTCCAAAGGGATCGAAGCTATAGATTACGAAGAGCTTAAAACGAGAGAGGAGGATTTTAGAAGCGGAAAAGTACAGGTAGTAGTAGGCTTTGCCAGCTACCGCAATCCGCTGGCTCGCGGTATCGATATGCCAGATACTATCCGCTACGCCCTGTTTGTCGGCGTGCCCAAGATGGAATTTAGCCTCGATATCTCCAAGCCTCTCTCTTTGTACTACTTTTTACTGGCTTTGTTGCCAGCACTCGATGGCGAGGAGCTCGCAAAGGTGCGAGAATGGATAGAGTATCTGGCCAAAGTGGCCTTTATCCCCCAGGAGCGTTTGCAAGAGAGGGCCAAAGAGAAAATCGCCCGTATCTATGAGGAGCTCCAGCATCTTCTTACCCCCGAGTTTATCCAAAGAATCAATGAAAATCCCGATGTGTCACTCAAAAAAGAGGATACGTTCAAGGTGGTCACCGCAGACGTGACGGGCTATATCCAAGCTAGCGGACGCACGAGCCGTCTGTATGTGGGGGGGCTTACCAAAGGGCTTGCCTATCTGCTCGTCGATGACCCAAAAGCTTTTAGAAGTTTGCAAAAAAAGGTACGTTGGTTTAGCGACGAGATAGAGTTCAAGCGAGCCGACGAGGTGGATCTGCGAGCGATTTTGGCCAAGATAGACGAGGATCGACGAAAACTTCGGTTGGCTTTGGAAGGACGCCTAGAGGGGAGCGAGGATCTTTTCAAAACGACCCTTGTCATCGTCGAATCTCCCAACAAAGCCCGCACCATCGCCAACTTCTATGGCCGCCCCATCATGCGTGAATTAGGAGGTGTGCGGGTCTACGAGGTGGCCAAAGAGGGGATGATCCTCAATATCGCAGCCTCCAAAGGTCATGTATATGACCTCAACAAAGAGGAGGGCTTCCATGGCGTTTTGGCCAAAGAGGAGTTTGTAGAGATTTTCGAGCCTATAGATGAGTCCAAAGAGCGGATCATGCAAGCTATTCGAGCGCTCGATCTCGAAACTGCCCAGATATTTTTGGCCAGCGATCCAGATGTGGAGGGGGAGAAGATCAGCTTCGATCTGTGGCTCAACTCCTTGCCTTTCAACCCCTCCATCAAGCGAGCGGAGTTTCACGAAGTGACCAGACGAGCCTTCGATCAGGCTCTGGAGCGTCCCAGAGAGGTGGAGGAGCATCTGGTCAAAGCCCAGCTGGTACGCAGAGTCGCCGATCGCTGGATAGGATTTGAGATCTCCCAGTACCTCCAAAAAAGGTTTGGCCGCAAGACTCTCAGCGCCGGGCGGGTCCAAACGGCGGTACTGGAGTGGATCGTGCTGCGAGAGTATGAGGCCAAAGAGAGAGTCTGGGTAGTGCGCCTCAATCTAGCGACCAAAGAGGTGGAGTTTGTCTTCGAGCAAAAGGATGCAGCCCAAAAATTTTATGATAGAGTGCAAAAAGTGCGGGTAGAGATCCTAAACAAAGAGCCTAAAAGTCTCTTTCGCACACCCTACTCTACCGACAAGATGCTCCAAGCCGCCGCCGAGACTTTGCGCTATTCTCCCCAAAAAGCGATGCAGCTGGCCCAAGAGCTTTTTGAAAGCGGACTTATCACCTACCACCGCACCGACTCCATTCATGTAAGTCCTGCTGGAATCGCACTGGCCAAAGAGTATATCACCGACCGCTTCGGCCAAGACTATTTTCGTCCTAGAAGCTTTAGCGAATCTAGTGGAGCCCATGAATGTATCAGGCCTACTCGCACTATGGATGCCAAGCAGCTAGAGGAGTATCTCAAATTTTCCAACCTCTCTTTGGAGGCGGAGCATGTGGCGTTGTATGACCTGATCTTTCGCAACTTCATCGCTTCCCAGATGAAAGAGGCAGTGGTGGAGGAGGTAGAGGCCAGAGTGGAAGCCTTGGATCGAAGTACACAGATCCACTATTACGACAAGATCTTGGAGCATGGGATCGATCTGGTGGTGGAGGTGCCCATCGAAAGCATCGATGAGGGCGAATACGAAGTGCAAAAAGAGCTGCAAAGCCGTCCCAAAAAGCCACGCTACACCTACGCACAGATCATAGCGATGATGAAAGAGCGGGGTGTGGGTCGTCCCTCCACCTACGCCATCACCATAGAAAAGCTGCTGGAGCGCCGCTATGTGATCCAACGGGGTACAAGCCTCATCGCCACCAAACTCGGCATAGAGGTATACGAAGAGATCAAGAAACAGCCCAGTATGTACGCTTTTGTCAACGAGAGATATACAAGAGAGCTTGAAGAGTTGATGGACAGGGTGGAGCGAGGAGAGGTCGATTTTCAAGAGGTGCTGCGAGAGCTTTATGAAAAAATCCAAAAGGAGATCCATGAAAACATTGTATGAAGATATCTACTATCTCAAAGAGCGTATCCAGCAGCCAGATCTCAAGGCGAGGCTGGAGGATCTGGAGGAGAAACTCCACAAACTGCGCACCAAGACCGGCCTCAAGATGCTTGTGAAGAAGAAAAAGATCTCCAAGGCGATCAAAGAGGTGGAGTATGAAGAGGAGCTGACCAAACTGCAAATCGAGCTGATCAAGATGCAAAACTGGATCTATGAGAACAAGAAGCGGCTGATGATTATTTTTGAGGGACGCGACGCCGCCGGCAAAGGGGGAGCTATCAAGCGCTTTACGATGCATCTCAATCCCAGAAAATACCGAGTGGTGGCTCTGCCGGCTCCTACGGAGGTAGAAAAGGGGCAGTTTTACTTCCAGCGCTATTTCGCACAGCTGCCAAATCCAGGCGAAATCGCCTTTTTTGACCGCAGCTGGTACAATCGTGCCATCGTCGAGCCAGTTTATGGCTTTTGCACCCAAGAGCAGTACGAAAAATTTATGAAAGAGGTACCAGAGATCGAGCACGCTCTTATCGATGATGGGATCATCCTCATCAAGTTTTGGTTTTCCATCTCCAAAGAGACCCAAAAGAAGCGCTTTGAGGAGCGGATGCGAAATCCTTTAAAGCAGTGGAAACTAAGCCCCGTGGACAAAAAGGCCCAAAAATTGTGGGACAAGATCACCCACTACAAGGAGGAGATGTTTAGCCGCACCCACACATCCTATAGTCCTTGGATTATCGTCAACTCCAACAACAAAAAATTAGCTAGACTAGAGTCCATACGCTATGTACTCTCCCAAATCCCCTATGAGGGCAAAGATGAGGCGAAAGTGAGCTTGCATCCAGATCCCGATATCGTGCAGCGTTATCATAGACGAAACATTCAGATCGATTAAGGAGTAAGTGTCAACTACCTCCCCGTAAACGGGGAGGCTTGGAGGTATGCTAAGCAACCAAGTCGCTTAGCCTTAACCTTTGTGGATGGTTGACGCACCCGTACCGGGTAGCGTAGAGAGCGCTAAGCTCCCTATGCAGCCCGTTGCTTTTGAAGTACTTGACTAAAATATTCGCCGCACCGTTGACGTCGGCGTTCAGGAGATAGCCTTGAGCGGATTTGTACAAGCCTCTTTTGATGCGCCTACCGCTTCCTTGATAGGAGATCGTACTATCATAGGCAAGCGGCATATCGTCCTTATCCAAAAAAGAGGCTTTGGAGGTGTAGCTCTCCTCTTGATGGACGACGGTTATGCCGTATTCTTCGCATTTGGAGGCAAGCTTTTGTTTGAATTTGTAATAGGAAATGGCGACAAAGTTTTGGTTGTTCGCCTTGCCGATGTCGATGCTTTGCTTGCTTCCGCTAAAGTCTCCGAGCACGATGGTAGTTATGTCGTGTTTGACGGCGTACTCAACGATATGCTTGATGGCAAGATTGAAGAAGTTGTTGATGCGGTTGTTTCGTTTGAGGCTCAAGGCTATGAGGTTGCGAGGATATTTGTATCCTTGCCTATCGTAGATGGATTGCAAGTAGGCTTTGCGCTTGTTGAAGTAGCGGTTGATGGATTTGATAGAGCGCCCGTCTATGATAAAAGCGCCACCGCCACTTGGATAGCAAGTCGCAAAGTTGTCGATGCCAAAGTCGATGGCAAGATAGTCGCCATGCTCTCTTGGCTTTGGTACAGCAATTTTATAGACAAATTCGATATACCACACCTTACCTCCAAAGCTTGGAACGAAGCGAAGCTCTTTGACTTTAAGCCCAAACTCTTTGGCAAGAGCTTTTTTAATGGATACTATCACATAGCCCTTTTTGACTCTTGCGCTTCTGCCTTGGATAGGGACGCTCATATAGAGCGTTTTGCCGCTTTTTCTCTCTTTCTTATATCTTGGCAGATGTATCTTATCGCTATATTTACCTTGGTTTTTGAGCTTCAAAAGCCCAAAGAAGCTTCGCATATCCCTATCGACAAGTCTCACTATACTTTGGGCTATGTCGCTCAGGAGCATCTGGTAGCTAGAAGAGGTTTTGACCCTGTGGTAGTTAGAGGCGTAGTTCAAATACTCGCCGTTTTGGAAGTAGTATGGACGCACGCTGTAAAGAGCCTCGTTATAGAGTCTTGCGCAAG
>WGAT01000013.1 GCA_015494715.1 Campylobacterota bacterium | reverse complement strand
TGGGTTCGAGTCCCTCCACCGGCTCCATGTTATCAGCGTTTGACCAGTGAAGACAAGGGTGGGATACCCAAGCGGCCAACGGGGGCAGACTGTAAATCTGCTGGCTTTCGCCTTCGGAGGTTCGAATCCTCCTCCCACCACCATTTGTCTACGCGGGAGTAGCTCAGTTGGCTAGAGCATCAGCCTTCCAAGCTGAGGGTCGCGGGTTCGAGTCCCGTCTCCCGCTCCATAAAACTGGGAGCTGAACTAATGGTAGCTGCACATTTCTACTAATAGTTTTGCTCCAATCAATTTACTGGCAGTGTTGAGTATGTAATGATGCCCAGATAGCTCAGTGGTAGAGCGCTTCCTTGGTAAGGAAGAGGTCGGCGGTTCAATCCCGCTTCTGGGCTCCATTGCGACAAAGATTAATCATTAGTTTGTGTTTTAGTAATATTTAGATATAATACGCCCGTCAATCAATCACATATGGAGGAATTTAGCTATGGCAAAAGAAAAGTTCGTCAAGACCAAGCCCCACGTAAACATCGGTACCATCGGCCACGTCGACCATGGTAAAACTACCTTGACTGCCGCTATTACTGCCGTACTTGCGGAAAAAGGGTACGCAGAGAAGCGAGACTATGATCAAATCGACAACGCTCCAGAAGAGAGAGAGCGCGGTATTACAATCGCTACATCTCACGTTGAGTATGAAACTGACAAGCGACACTACGCTCACGTTGACTGTCCAGGACACGCCGACTACGTGAAAAACATGATTACCGGTGCCGCTCAGATGGATGGAGCGATCCTTGTTGTATCTGCGGCTGATGGTCCAATGCCACAAACTCGTGAGCACATTCTTCTTGCACGCCAAGTTGGTGTTCCATATATCGTCGTATTTTTGAACAAAGAGGATATGGTAGACGATCCTGAGCTTCTTGAGCTTGTTGAGATGGAAGTACGAGAACTTTTGAATGAGTATGATTTCCCAGGAGATGATGTACCTGTCATTGCTGGATCTGCTCTTAAAGCTTTGGAAGAAGCGAAAAATGGCGAAATTGGTCCTTGGAGCGAAAAGATCCTCAAGCTTATGGAAGCAGTTGATGAATATATCCCAACTCCTGAGCGAGATATCGATAAACCTTTCTTGATGCCTATTGAAGATGTTTTCTCCATCTCTGGACGAGGAACGGTTGTAACTGGTAGAATCGAGCGAGGTGTTGTAAAAGTTGGAGATGAGATCGAGATCGTAGGTCTTCGACCAACTCAAAAAACAACAGTGACCGGCGTCGAGATGTTTAGAAAAGAACTCGAGCAAGGTGAAGCTGGTGATAACGTCGGTGTACTTCTTCGAGGTACTAAAAAAGAAGAAGTTGAGCGTGGACAAGTTCTCGCACAACCTGGGACTATCACACCACACACAAAATTTGAAGCTGAAATTTACGTACTGACCAAAGAGGAAGGTGGACGACATACTCCATTCTTCAGTGGATACCGACCACAATTTTATGTACGAACAACAGACGTAACCGGTACTATTACATTGCCAGAAGGCGTTGAGATGGTTATGCCCGGGGACAACGTAAAAATTAATGCCGAATTGATCGCTCCAATCGCTTTGGAAGAGGGGACACGATTTGCTATTCGTGAAGGTGGTAGAACAGTCGGCGCTGGTGTTGTAAGTAAGATTATCGAGTAATTTTTTGAGGGCTTTGCCCCTCATATCTAAAGGTAGGCAATGAGAGAAATTATCCATCTAGCGTGTGAGAAGTGCGGTAGACGAAACTATCATACGACAAAAAATAAAAAAACACATCCGGAAAAGTTTGAAATCAGAAAATATTGTAAATTTTGTAAAGAGCATACGAAACATAAAGAAGCCAAATTATAATTGAGTGAAGAGGAAAATATGTACTTAATCTTTTTTCCTCCTCTTTGCTCCATATAGGGCAGTAGCTCAGTTGGTAGAGCAGCGGTCTCCAAAACCGCTGGTCGGGGGTTCGAGTCCCTCCTGCCCTGCCATTAGAAGGAAACTTATGGAAAAGTTCATCCAATATCTTAAAGAAGCAAAAGCAGAATTACAAAAAGTTATTTTCCCAACCAAAGAACAAGTTAGAAATGCGTATATTGCCGTTGTAGTGGTAGTTTCTGTAGTTTCACTCTTTTTGGCTCTCGTCGATGGGACTATGTCCTTTTTGTTGTCTCATATAATGTAAGCTAAGGAAATAGATGGCACATAAATGGTATGCGATCCAGGTCTATAGTGGGAGTGAAAAGAGTGTGAAACGCGCCATAGAAAATCTGGTAAAAGAAGAGCACCTCGAAGATAAGATTAAAGAGGTGATAGTGCCTACAGAAGATGTGATCGAAGTAAAAAACGGTAAGAAGAAGATTACGGAGCGAAGTATTTATCCAGGTTATGTCTTTGTCAACATGGATCTTGATACGGAGCTTTGGCAAAAGATCCAAAGTCTTCCAAAAGTTTCACGATTTATCGGTGAGTCCAAAAAGCCTACACCAATTAGTGAAGAGGATGTGAAGAAAATTTTGGAGAAAGCCGAGAAAAAGGGGGCTCCCAAGCCAAAGATCTCATACGAGCCGGGAGAAATGGTTCGTATTACCGAAGGACCTTTTGCCAATTTTACCGGAGTTGTGGAAGAGTATGATATGGAGCATGGGAAGCTCAAGCTCAATGTCTCTATTTTTGGACGAAGTACTCCTGTAGAGATTCTCTACACTCAAGTTGAAAAGATAATCTAAGTAAGGAAGGAAAGAATATGGCAAAAAAAGTTGTAGACGTATTTAAGCTACAAATTCCTGCAGGCAAAGCAAATCCATCACCTCCAGTGGGTCCCGCCCTTGGTCAGCGCGGTGTCAATATTATGGAATTTTGTAAAGCTTTTAATGAAAAAACGAAAGATATGATGGGATTTAATATCCCTGTCGTTATCACAGTATATAGTGATAGAAGCTTTACATTTATCACCAAACAACCCCCTGCTTCAGATTTGATCAAAAAAGCGGCCGGTATCCAAAAAGGGAGTGACAACCCTCTAAAAAACAAAGTCGGAAAAATTACAAAAGCCCAACTCGAAGAGATAGCGAAAACAAAAATGCCAGATCTCAATACGACTGATCTTGATGCTGCGATGAAAACAATTGCTGGAAGCTGTCGAAGTATGGGAGTTGAGATTGTCGATTAATCCTTACCACGGGATTGAAAAGAAAGTGGTAGCAAAATAAAACATGCGGAGACAAGTATGGGAAAAAAACATTCAAAAAGATATCAACAGCTTTTAGAAAAAATCGATAAAAACAAAATCTATTCTATCGAAGAAGCGGTTCAGACTGTCAAACAGCTCAAATCTGCAAAATTTGACGAAACGGTAGAGCTAGCTCTTCGTCTTGGCGTAGATCCAAGACATGCGGATCAGATGGTTCGCGGCTCTGTCGTATTACCGCACGGGACTGGGAAAGAGGTCCGAGTAGCCGTATTTGCCAAAGGGGCCAAAGCCGATGAAGCCAAAGAGTGCGGCGCGGATATTGTAGGAGCCGAAGATCTCATCGAAGAGATCCAAAATGGAAAGATCAATTTTGATATAGCTATCGCTACGCCCGATATGATGGGATTGGTGGGTAAAATTGGACGGATTTTAGGACCAAAAGGATTGATGCCAAACCCAAAAACGGGTACCGTGACGATGGATGTATGTAAAGCGGTAAAAAACGCAAAAGCGGGACAGGTCAATTTCCGAGTCGATAAAAAAGGAAATATCCACGCAGGTATCGGAAAAGCTAGTTTCTCTCCGGAGGCGCTTAAAGAGAATTTAGAGGCTTTCGTAGCGCAAATCAATAAGCTCAAGCCCGCCGCCTCAAAGGGTCGATACATTAGACACGGAGCGCTGTCTCTTACGATGAGTCCGGCAGTGGAGCTCAATACACAAGAACTTATGGATATTAAAGCGTAAAAGAGGTTGTTCATCTTAGACTGAAGATAGCGGGCATCCAATAAGACCTGCTTGAAGTCTTCTGTCGGAAAGGAGGTAAAAAGATTTGACACGAAGCCAAAAAGAAGAGGTCGTACGTTACCTCACGGAAGAGTTCAAAAACGCCACGGCTATCGTCGATTGTGACTACAAAGGTATGACGGTACCAGAAATCGAGTCGCTTCGACGAGTGGCCAAAGAAAAAGGGCTCAAAGTTAGAGTCGTCAAAAATACTTTGGCACTCATCGCCCTAAAAAACAACGGCGTGGAAGATTTTGAACTCAAAGATACCAACTTGTTGGTCTGGGGTAACGATCTTGTGGATTTGGCCAAAACAGTTACAGATTTTGCCAAAGACCACAAGGATCGATTTAAAGTCAAACAAGGTTATTTTGAAGGCGAAGTGGCGGATGCGGCAAAAATCGAGGCCTACTCCAAGCTGCCAAGCAAAGAGGAGCTTCTTGGCATGTTGCTATCCGTTTGGACCGCTCCACTTCGAAACTTGCTCTATGTATGGAATGCGCCCAAGCAAAATTTCGTAACCGTATTGGAAAACATTCGACAACAAAAAGAAGAAAACTAAAATTAAAGGAGAGAGAGTATGGCTTGTACAAGAGAAGATGTAATCGAATATATCTCAAATCTGAGCGTATTGGAGCTTAGCGAGCTGGTAAAAGAGTTTGAAGAAAAATTTGGCGTAAGCGCTCAACCTACTATTGTAGCTGGTGCAGTTGCTGGCGGTGGTGCTGAGGGTGGCGCTGCGGCAGAAGAGAAAACAGAATTTGACGTAGTGCTTACAGATGCTGGTCCTAAGAAAATTAACACGATTAAAGTGATCAGACAAGTAACAGGTCTTGGTCTCAAAGAGGCGAAAGAAGCGGCTGAAAAAACCCCAACCGTTATTAAAGAAGGCGTAAGCAAAGAAGAAGCTGAAGAGCTTAAAAAACAATTTGAAGAAGCTGGCGCTAAAGTAGAAATTAAATAAAACTTTTAAATAAAATTAGAAGAGGAGCTTTTCCTCTTCTTAATTACGATTACGATACAATACACCCCCTCCCACTTATTACCTTAAGGTAAAAACTACGAATAAATGAGGTTAGTCTATGCTAAACAATCTAAAATCAGGTAGCAGACTCCGAGTCGATTTTTCCAAAATCCCTCAAGAACTTGAAGTTCCCAATCTTTTACAACTTCAAAAAAGCAGTTATGAAAATTTTTTGATGGCAGACCAAAAGGACCGCTCTACTAGTGGAATAGAAAAAGTTTTTAGATCAGTTTTCCCTATTCATGACGCTCAAAATAGGATCTCGCTGGAGTATATGGGCTCAGAGATCATCAAGCCCAAATATACCGTCCGAGAGTGTATGGAGCGAGGTATTACTTATAGCGTATCGCTTAAGATGAATGTTCGTCTCGTACTTTGGGAACGAGATGAGAGTACTGGAGAGAGAATTGATGTAAAAGATGTCAAAGAGCAGTCTATTTATGTTCGAGACATCCCTTTTATGACAGATAGGACTTCTTTTATCATCAATGGCGTAGAGCGGGTAGTCGTCAATCAGCTGCACCGAAGTCCGGGGGTGATCTTTAAAGAAGAAGAAGCGACTACTGCCGGGGGTGCGATGGTACATACCGCGCAAATCATTCCAGACAGAGGTGCGTGGCTCTATTTTGAGTATGATCCCAAAGAGATATTATATGTGCGTATTAATAAGCGTAGAAAAATACCCTCTACCATTCTTTTTCGAGCATTAGGATATAGCAAACAAGACATCTTAAAACTTTTTTATCCTATTACAAAAATCATAGCAAAAGATAACAAATTTTATATAGAATTTCGACCCGAAGATTTTGTAGGGCGGGTAGAGTTTGATGTCAGAGATGAAGAGGGCAATCTTATTATAGAAGCTGGCAAAAGACTAACAAAAAAGAAAGCCCAAAAACTAATCGAAGAGGGCGTACGATATATAGAATTTCCTATCGAAGTGCTGATGGAGCGCTATCTGGCCTCTCCTATTATCGATCAAGAGAGCGGAGAGGTGCTTTTTGACACCCTTACGCAGCTGGATGAAACGAAACTCAAAAAAATCATAGAGCTGGGTATCCAAGAATTTGAAATCGTGAACGATCTTGCAAGCGGTAAAGACAAAGCGATCATCAACTCCTTTTTGGCCGATCAAGAGAGTTTGAAACTGCTCAAGCAGACCGAGGGTATCGAAGATGAAAACGATCTGGCGGCGATCCGTATTTATAAAGTGATGCGACCGGGCGAGCCGGTAACCAAAGAGACGGCCAAAGCCTTTATCAAACAGCTCTTTTTCGATCCGGAGCGTTATGACATCACCCGCGTTGGGCGAATGAAGATGAACCATAAGCTGGGCTTACAGGTACCTGAGTATGTGACGGTGCTTACAAGCGAAGATATCATCAAAACGGTCCAGTATCTCATCAAAGTCAAAAATGGCCAAGGCCGCATCGACGATAGGGATCATTTAGGTAATAGACGGATCCGGGCCATCGGCGAGCTTTTGGCCAATGAGCTACATACCGGACTCGTAAAAATGCAAAAAGCCATCAAAGACAAAATGACTACCATTAGCGGTAATCTTGATGATTTGATGCCCCATGATCTAATCAACTCCAAAATGATCACCAATACTGTGCTTGAATTTTTCTCCAGCGGTCAGCTCTCCCAGTTTATGGATCAGACCAATCCATTGAGCGAAATCACCCACAAAAGGCGGCTCTCAGCACTTGGTGAGGGGGGACTTATCAAAGAGCGGGCCGGTTTTGAAGTGCGTGACGTCCATCCTACCCATTATGGACGAATATGTCCCATCGAGACGCCAGAGGGTCAAAACATCGGTTTGATCAACACTCTCTCTACCTATGCAAAGGTCAACGATCTAGGCTTCATCGAAGCGGCCTACAAAGTGGTCAAGGATGGCAAGATTACAGATGAAATCGTCTATCTCACAGCCGCTCAAGAAGAGGGCAAAATCATCGCTCCGGCCAACACGGAGATCATCGAGGGTGACGAGATCAAAGGGGATTATGTAGAGGCGAGAAAAGATGGGGAGATTATTCTCGTTGAAAAGAACAAGGTGGAGCTGATCGATCTTACGCCTCGAATGGTCGTGGGTGTAGCGGCAAGCCTCATTCCCTTTTTGGAGCACGACGACGCCAACCGGGCGTTGATGGGATCGAACATGCAGCGCCAAGCCGTACCTTTGCTTCGTACCGAAGCGCCGATGGTGGGAACGGGGATGGAAAAAGTGGTGGCAAGAGATGCGTGGGAGTCCATTAGAGCCAAAAGAAGCGGTATAGTCGAAAAGATCGATAGCCAAAACATCTATATTTTGGGCGAGGATGAAAATGGCGCCTATATCGATCATTATCAGCTCCAAAAAAATCTTCGTACCAACCAAAATACCTGCTTCACCCAAAAGCCGATCGTCAAAAAAGGCGACTACGTAGAAGCTGGCCAGGTAATCACCGATGGGCCGAACATGGACAATGCGGAGCTGGCTCTAGGGAAAAATATGCTCGTGGCCTTCATGCCTTGGAATGGGTATAACTTCGAGGATGCGATCGTCGTTAGCGAGCGAATCTTGCGTGATGACGAATTTACCTCGGTGCATATCTATGAAAAAGAAGTAGAAGCCAGAGAGCTCAAACATGGCGTCGAAGAGATCACCAGAGATATCCCCAATGTGCGTGAAGAGGAGATTATGCATCTTGACGAGAGCGGAATCGTCAAGATCGGCACCTATGTCAAGCCGGGGATGATTTTGGTTGGTAAAGTCTCTCCAAAAGGAGAGGTACGCCCAAGTCCCGAGGAGCGGCTGCTTCGAGCTATCTTTGGCGAAAAAGCGGGGCATGTGGTCAACAAGTCCCTCTACTGCCCCCAATCGATCGAAGGGGTAGTGGTAGATGTGAAAATTTTCACCAAAAAAGGATATGAAAAAGATGCGAGGACCCTGCGAGCCTATGAGGAGGAAAAGGAGCGATTATCCAAAGAGCATCACGATAAACTCTTGATGATTGATAGGGAGGAGATGCTTCGCATCGTTTCGCTCCTCTCCAACGCTCCACTCCAAAAAGATGCGAAGATCAAAGATAAAGAGTTCAAAGCGGGTGAGAAGATATCCAAAGAGGAGTTAAGCGCTATTAATAGATTTGCACTCAACGCTTTGGTCAAATCCTATTCGCCAGAGGTCCAAAAGAAATACAACGCCATTAAAACCCACTTCCAAAACGAAAAGCGAAAGCTGACCGAAGAGCATGAGGAGAAGCTCTCTATTTTGGAAAAAGAGGATATTTTGCCAAGCGGCGTGGTGAAGCTGGTCAAAGTCTTTATCGCGACCAAACGAAAGCTAAAAATTGGTGACAAGATGGCGGGACGCCACGGGAACAAAGGGATCGTCTCTACCATCGTACCAGAGATCGATATGCCCTATACCAAAGATGGACGAATCGTCGATATTGTCCTCAACCCTTTGGGGGTACCTTCACGGATGAATATCGGGCAGATTTTGGAGGTCCATTTAGGACTTGTAGGTAAGAAACTGGGCGAGCAGATCCAAGAGATTTTTGAAGCCAAGCGAGCCGATTTTATTCAAGAGCTAAGAGCTAAAATGATCGAGATCGCCAGTGTGGCCAAACTGATGAGAGCCAAAGAGACGATTGAGAAGATGAGCGATGAAGAGCTCATCAAGTACGCTAGGGACTGGAGCAAAGGCGTCAAATTCGCTACACCCGTATTTGAGGGTGTGACGGCTGAGGAGTTTGCGAAACTCTACGAAATGGCCAAGATGGATATTGACGGCAAGACGGAGCTTTATGACGGACGAACCGGAGAGAAATTCAAAGAGCGGGTCAATGTGGGCTATATGTATATGCTCAAGCTCCATCACCTCGTAGACGAAAAAGTCCATGCGCGAAGTACCGGACCATACTCTTTGGTTACTCAGCAGCCCGTGGGCGGTAAAGCGCTCTTTGGGGGCCAAAGATTTGGTGAGATGGAGGTTTGGGCGCTCGAAGCCCATGGAGCCGCCCATACGCTCAAAGAGATGCTCACCATCAAGTCTGACGATGTAGAGGGGCGTGTGGCCGCATACAAAGCGATTACCAAAGGCGAGCCAATTCCACGACCAGGAATTCCAGAGACCCTCTTTGTACTGACAAAAGAGTTGCAATCACTTGGAATCGACGTAGAAATTTTAGATGAGGAAAAAGACGATGAAGAAACTGGTACCAATTGAAATCGGTGAAGAGAAAAGACCAAAAGATATCAAGGCGATTCAGTTTCGTCTCGCAAGCCCCGAGAAG
The DNA here is from genome assembly GCA_015494715.1 of Campylobacterota bacterium. GTDB lineage: Bacteria > Campylobacterota > Campylobacteria > Campylobacterales > Nitratiruptoraceae > Nitratiruptor. Next base: position 27,367 of record WGAT01000013.1, on the reverse strand, counting down.
ATTCTCTCTTGGTCGCACGGGGAGGTAAAAAAGCCCGAGACCATCAACTACCGCACACTCAAACCAGAGCGTGACGGGCTTTTTTGTGCAAAAATTTTTGGCCCCATCAAAGATTACGAGTGTTTGTGCGGCAAATACAAAAAGATGCGCTACAAAGGGGTGGTCTGTGAGAAGTGTGGCGTAGAGGTGACGACGAGTAAAGTACGACGAAGCCGGATGGGCCATATCGAGCTCGTCACTCCGGTGGCCCATATCTGGTATGTCAACTCTTTACCCAGCCGTATCGGGACGCTCCTTGGCGTGAAGATGAAAGATTTGGAGCGAGTACTCTATTATGAAGCCTATATCGTCAAAAATCCCGGAGAAGCCTATTACGATTTTGAGAAGAAAAATCCGGTTAAAAAGTATGATGTTTTAAATGAGGAGCAGTATCAACAGCTCGTACAACATTTTGGCGACACCGGATTTGACGCGAGAATGGGCGGTGAAGTGGTCAAAGAGCTGCTTGAGGAGTTCGATCTTGTAGAGACTTTTGAACAGCTCAAAGAGGAGATGAAACAGACCAACTCCGAAGCAAAGCGCAAAACCATCGTCAAACGCCTCAAAGTGATCGAAAGCTTTTTAACAAGCGGGAATAAACCGGAGTGGATGATGCTGACCATCATTCCCGTGCTTCCACCAGACCTTCGCCCTCTCGTGGCGCTTGATGGCGGCAAGTTTGCCGTAAGCGATGTCAATGATCTGTATCGACGGGTAATTAATAGAAACCAGCGTCTTAAAAGACTTATGGAGCTCGATGCCCCCGAGATCATCGTACGAAACGAGAAACGAATGCTTCAAGAGGCGGTAGACGCTCTTATCGACAACGGGCGACGGGGTAATGCCGTCAAAGGAGCCAACAAACGGCCTCTTAAATCTTTAAGTGAAATCATCAAAGGAAAGCAGGGCCGTTTTCGACAAAACCTTTTGGGAAAACGGGTGGATTTCTCCGGTCGATCGGTCATCGTCGTGGGGCCAAATCTACGAATGGATCAGTGCGGACTTCCAAAGCTGATGGCTCTAGAGCTTTTCAAGCCCCATCTTTTGGCCAAACTCGAAGAAAAAGGGTATGTCACAACCCTCAAGCAGGCCAAAAAGATGATCGAAAACAAAGAAAATGTGGTTTGGGAGTGTTTGCAAGAGATCGTAGACGAGTATCCGGTGATGCTCAACCGAGCACCTACGCTGCATAAGCTCTCTATCCAAGCTTTCCATCCAGTACTTATCGATGGTAAGGCGATCCAGCTCCATCCCCTTGTTTGTTCGGCTTTCAACGCCGACTTTGACGGGGATCAGATGGCGGTACACGTGCCACTCACCGAAGAGGCGATCGCTGAGTGCAAGATCTTGATGCTTAGTTCCATGAACATCTTGCTTCCAGCCTCTGGTCGGGCAATTACGGTACCAACTCAGGATATGGTCTTGGGCATTTACTACCTCTCTAAAGAAAAAGAGGGAGCTAAGGGAAGTAACAAGCTTTTTGCCGATATCAAAGAGGTAGAGATCGCTTTGGAATCTGGCCATTTGGAACTCAATGCCAAAATCAGGACCAAAGTGGACAATCAAGTGATTTATACCACGGCCGGTCGACTCATCATTAAATCGATCCTACCCGATTTTGTACCGGTAAATTTGTGGAATAAGGTGCTCAAGAAAAAAGATATCGCTACATTGGTAGATTATGTCTTCAAGCATGGCGGACCAAAGATCACGGCGGAGTTTTTGGACAATCTTAAAGAGCTCGGATTCAAATACTCCACTATCACCGGTATCTCTATCAGCGCCTATGATATCAAGGTACCAGAATCTAAGAAAAAATTGATCGAGGAAGCCAAAAAGAGAGTCAAAGAGATCCAGCAGCAATTCCAAGCGGGGCTTTTGACCGAGCAGGAGCGTTACAACAAAATCATCGATATCTGGACCGATACCTCCAACGCCGTGGCCAAAGAGATGATGGAGCTGATGAAAAAGGATAAAGAGGGCTTTAACTCCGTCTATATGATGGCGGATTCTGGTGCTCGGGGTAGCGCAGCGCAGATTAGACAGCTTGCGGGTATGCGAGGACTTATGGCCAAGCCGGACGGAACGATCATCGAGACCCCAATTATCTCAAACTTTAAAGAAGGGCTCAATGTCCTTGAGTACTTTATCTCAACCCACGGAGCCAGAAAAGGTCTGGCGGATACGGCGCTCAAGACGGCTAATGCTGGATATTTGACCAGAAAACTAGTGGATGTGGCGCAAAATGTTAAGGTCACTATCGAAGATTGCGGTACCCACGAAGGGGTGGAAATCACCGATATTTCATTAGGGAATGAACTAATTGAACCTTTGGAAGATCGTATCTTTGGTCGAGTTTTAGCGCAAGATGTGATCGATCCGGTGACAAACGAAATTCTCTATACCGAGGGGACGCTGCTTGATGAGGAGAAGACCAAGCGAATCGTTGAAGCTGGCATCAAGGCGGTCACGATCCGTACGCCGATCACCTGTAAAGCGGAAAAGGGCGTTTGTGCCAAATGTTATGGGCTCAATATGGCCGAGGGTAAGCTGGTCAAACCCGGAGAAGCGGTAGGTATCATTGCCGCTCAGTCTATCGGTGAACCCGGAACCCAGCTGACACTGCGCACTTTCCATGTGGGGGGGACTGCGAGCAGAAGTACCGAAGAGCGACAGGTCGTAGCAACGCAAGAAGGCTTTATTCGCTACTACAATCTCAAAACTTACGAAACGCAAGACGGCAAGATCATCGTCGCTAACAGACGAAACGCCGGTGTCTTGTTGGTAGAGCCAAAGCTCAAAGCGCTCTTTGAAGGGGAGATCGATATCAAGCAGATCCATGATGAGATTTTGATAACTCTAAATAACGGGCAAGAACAGGTCCGCTATAGCTTCAAGAAAAACGACTTCGCTAAGCCAAACGAGCTTGCTGGCGTGAGCGGTAAGATTGAAGGAAAGCTCTATCTCCCATATAAAAGTGGTGAGAAAGTAGCGGCGGGTGAGAGTATCGTAGAGCTGATCAAAGAAGGATGGAGCGTACCCAACAGAATTCCGTACGCTGCCGAGCTCAAAGTCAAAGATGGGGCACCGGTAACGCAAAAGATCTTGAGCGGCGCCAAAGGGCAGGTAAAATTTTATAAACTCAAAGGCGATCATCTTGAGCGTTTCAAAGATATTAAAAAGGGCGAAAAAATTGAAGAAAAAGGTCTTTTTGCCGTAGTAGCCGACGATGAGGGGCGAGAGGCGGCAAGACATTACATTGCCAGAGGCTCCATCATCGAGGTAGAGGATAATCAAGAGGTACAAAAAGATACGCTCATCGCCTCTCCGGCCAAGTCCGACAAAACCGTTATCGCCGAGTGGGATCCATACTCCATCCCAATCATCGCCGAAAAGGAAGGAACAATCACTTTCGAAGATATCATTCCGGGCGTAACGGCGGTAGAGCAAGTGGATGAGTTTACCGGAGAGAGTAGACTAACCATCAACGAGCATATCCCCACCGAATACAAACCGGCTATCGTGCTCGCACCTAAAGACGGCAGCGAAGTGATCCGATATGTGCTCGAACCAAAGACCGCTATTTATGTCCAAAGCGGTCAAGAGGTCAAATTGGCCCAGATCCTGGCCAAAACGCCAAAAGCGGCGGCAAAATCAAAAGACATCACCGGGGGTCTGCCACGGGTGAGCGAGCTCTTTGAAGCAAGACGCCCAAAAGATCCGGCAGTCGTGGCCGAGATTGACGGGGTAGTAAGCTTTGGTAAACCAAGCCGTGGAAAGCAGCGTATCATTATTACTTCAGATACCGGCCAAACGGTAGAGTATCTCATCGACAAAAAGCGTCAGATCCTCGTCCATAACGGGGAATTCGTCCACGCAGGTGAACGCCTCACGGATGGAACGATTAGCGGACACGACATCCTACGGACCCTTGGGGAGAAAGCGTTGATGTATTATATGGTAAGTGAAATTCAGCAAGTCTATCGCCGTCAAGGAGTGAATATCTCGGATAAACATATTGAGATTATCGTCTCGCAGATGCTAAGACAGGTAAAAATTATAGACAGCGGTGATACCAAGTTTATCCCGGGTGATTTGGTGAGCAAAAAAGAGTTTAGAAAAGAGAACGAGCGAATACTTCGTCTTGGGGGACGACCCGCAATCGCCGAGCCCGTCCTTGTGGGTATCACTCGTGCGGCGGTAAGCTCTGATTCGGTCATTAGCGCCGCCTCCTTCCAAGATACGACTAAGGTACTAACCGAAGCGAGTATCAGCGCAAAAGTGGACTATTTAGAAGATCTCAAAGAAAACGTGATCATCGGGCGACTCATCCCGGTCGGTACTGGTTTGTATCGTGATCAAAAGGTAGAGGTAGAACCCGTGGAGGAGTGATCCTCTACTCAATTTATAAAATTTTAAGGTGATTGTAAACTTAATTTAAATATAATTAGCCACTAATTTTGAAGAGAAGAAAGGAAGCGAACGTGCCAACTATCAACCAACTCGTAAGAAAAGAGAGGAAAAAGGTGATTAAAAAATCAAAATCACCCGCTCTTGTCAAATGCCCCCAAAGACGAGGGGTATGTACGAGAGTCTATACCACGACGCCAAAAAAACCAAACTCCGCGCTTCGGAAAGTCGCAAAAGTTCGTCTTACCTCCGGATATGAAGTGATTAGCTATATTCCGGGTGAGGGACACAATCTTCAAGAGCACTCTATCGTACTTGTGCGAGGAGGTCGGGTAAAAGACTTGCCGGGTGTGAAATATCACATCATTCGGGGCGCTTTGGATACTGCGGGCGTGGCCAATAGAAAGAAATCTCGATCTAAATACGGGACGAAAAAACCAAAGTCTTAAACAAGATTGAAGTACAAGTGAGAAATTAAAGCAATTTAATAGCTCACTTATAGCCACAGGCAGGGCTTATACTGCTTGAGTAAATTTATTTGAAGGAGCTAAGAGTGAGAAGAAGAAGAGCACCGGTACGAGAGGTGATGCCAGATCCGATCTATGGCAGTAAAGTGGTAACGAAATTTATCAACAAATTAATGTGGGACGGGAAGAAAAGCGTAGCGCAAGAGATCTTTTACAGCGCACTCAAAAGAATTGAGGAAAAGGACAAAGAGTCCAAAGGTATCGATGTTTTCAATGAAGCGATCGAAAATGTCAAGCCTTTGCTTGAAGTTAAAAGCAGACGAGTTGGTGGCGCGACTTATCAAGTACCGGTTGAGGTACGTCCTGTGCGACAGCAATCTTTGGCCATCCGATGGATCGTAGACGCAGCAAGAAACAGAAACGAGCGCACGATGGCGGAACGATTGGCCAATGAGCTTTTAGATGCGGCCAACAAACGGGGTGCCGCATATAAGAAAAAAGAAGATACATACAAAATGGCAGAGGCCAACAAAGCTTTTGCCCACTACCGATGGTAAAATCGTTTCGATCTTCCAAAGAGCAAGAGATCTCCTCTTGTCTCTTTTCTTCGCAACAAATATACAGCACGCAGTTTAATATCAATCGAATTAAAGGATAAGGAATGGCAAGAAAAACACCTATTGAAAAGGTACGAAATATCGGTATCGCCGCCCACATCGACGCTGGGAAAACGACGACAACTGAGCGAATTTTGTACTACACGGGGATCTCTCATAAAATCGGTGAAGTGCATGAAGGTGCGGCTGTCATGGACTGGATGGAGCAAGAAAAAGAGCGAGGCATTACGATTACCTCCGCTGCAACCACATGTTTTTGGAAAGGCCACCAAATCAACATCATCGATACTCCGGGACACGTGGACTTTACTATCGAAGTCGAGCGTTCCATGAGGGTTTTGGATGGTGCGGTGGCCGTCTTTTGTGCGGTAGGCGGCGTACAGCCCCAGTCTGAGACCGTATGGCGACAGGCTAACAAATATCATGTTCCTCGCATCGTTTTTGTCAATAAAATGGACAGAATCGGAGCGGACTTTTATAATGTAGAAAATCAGATCAGGGAACGGCTCAAAGCAAATCCGGTACCTATTCAGATCCCAATTGGAGCTGAAGACAATTTTAGAGGCGTTGTGGATCTTGTAGAGATGAGAGGAATCGTCTGGGATGATGAGACGATGGGGGCCAAATATGAAGTGATTGATATTCCAGAAGAGTTGAGAGAAAAAGCCGAAGAGTATCGAGAAAAATTGATCGAGGCGGTAGCTGAGACTGATGAGGAGCTCCTTGAGAAGTATTTGGGGGGTGAAGAACTCACTACTGAAGAGATCAAAAAGGGTATCAAGAAAGGTACGCTGGATATGAGTATTACTCCCATGCTTTGCGGGAGCGCCTTTAAAAACAAAGGGGTCCAGACGCTTTTGGATGCGGTTGTCGATTATCTCCCATCTCCTACGGAAGTGACATGGATCAAAGGTATCGATCCAAAAACTGGAGAAGAGGTCTCCATCGAGCCAACGGACGAGGGTCCATTCGCAGCACTTGCTTTTAAAATCATGACAGACCCATTTGTCGGACAGCTCTCCTTTATCCGGGTCTATCGTGGACAGATTAGCAGCGGTAGCTATGTACTCAATTCTACCAAAGAGAAAAAAGAGCGGGTGGGGCGACTTCTTAAAATGCACGCCAACAAGCGAGAGGAGATCAAAGAGCTGCCTGCTGGTGAGATCGGTGCGGTAGTGGGTCTTAAATATACGCTTACGGGTGATACGCTGTGTGACGAAAACCATCCGGTAATTCTTGAGAAGATGGAGTTTCCCGAGCCGGTTATCAGCGTAGCGGTGGAGCCAAAAACAAAAGCCGACCAAGAAAAGATGGCAACAGCTCTTGCCAAACTAGCCGAAGAGGATCCAAGCTTTCGAGTCCATACGGATGAAGAGACTGGACAGACCATTATCTCTGGTATGGGTGAGTTGCATCTTGAGATCATCGTGGATCGAATGAAGCGTGAATTTAAAGTGGATGCTGAGGTTGGTCAACCACAAGTCGCATACCGAGAAACCATCAAAGCTCCGGTAGATCAAGAGTATAAATACGCCAAGCAATCTGGTGGTCGGGGTCAGTATGGACACGTTTTCATCAAGCTTGAGCCACAAGAGCCCGGTAAAGGGTATGAGTTTGTCAACAACATTACCGGCGGTGTTATTCCCAAAGAGTATATCCCAGCAGTTGATAAGGGTATCCAAGAAGCGATGCAAAACGGCGTAGTTGCCGGTTATCCAGTTGTGGATGTCAAAGCTACGCTGTATGATGGAAGCTACCACGATGTGGACTCTAGCGAGATGGCTTTTAAAATCGCCGGCTCTATGGCTTTTAAAGAGGCTGCAAAAAAAGCAAATCCAGTGCTTCTTGAACCTATTATGAAAGTGGAAGTAGAAGTACCAGAAGAGTATATGGGTGATGTAATCGGCGATATCAACAGACGAAGGGGCCAAGTGGCCAGTATGGAAGATAGAGCCGGCAACAAAATCGTTACGGCTATGGTGCCCTTAGCAGAGATGTTTGGCTACTCTACGGACCTGCGCTCTTTTACGCAAGGTCGAGGTACCTATTCTATGGAATTTGACCATTACGAAGAGGTGCCTAAAAACGTAGCGGAAGAGATCGTTAAAAAACGAAATGGCTAAAGTCATCCATACTGATATTACAGATGAGAATCTCATCAAAGAAACCCTCCAGAAGGAGGGTTTTTTCAATATCTTTACTTGGAGCGATCCAAAAGATACGAGATATCCTCTCCACACCCATCCACATTATGAAGTTCGCTGGATTGTGGATGGCGTGCTTCAAATAGAAGAAAATGGAGAGATCATAGAGCTGCATCCGGGTGACAGGATGGAGTCCAAGTCCAATACCCCACATTCCGCTTATGCCAAATCTGCAGTGACATATGTCTGTGGGTCCCGATAGCCAAGCAAAATAGAGCATCGGATTGCCAATCCTTTCTTTAGATACATCAAAAAATTAGCGGTTTCGAAGAAATGGCGACAAGCAAATGATAGAAAAAAACTCCATCGAACAGCTCAAAAATACTATCGATATCGTTGATGTGATCGGCAATTACATCGAGCTCAAAAAGGCCGGTACCAACTATAAAGCCCTCTGCCCTTTCCATAACGAGGATACCCCAAGCTTCGTGGTGAGTCCTGCCAAACAGATATTTCACTGCTTTGGCTGTCAAAAAGGGGGCGACGCCATTAAATTTGTGATGGAGTATGAGAAGCTAAGCTATCCAGAAGCGATCGAAAAACTTGCCTCAATGTACAACTTCACTCTCTCTTATGGGAGCAAGAAAGAGTCCCTTAGCTCTTTATTCAAAGCCCTAGAAAGCATCAACGAACTCTATAAAAAAGAGCTTATCCACACGCCAAAGGCCTTGGAGTATCTCAAAAAGCGCGGCGTGCTCCATAGCTCCATCGAACGATTTGAGCTGGGCTACGCCCCCGATGGTCCCAAGCAGATCGCCCACCTCAAAAGCCGTTTTGTTCCCTTGCAAGAGGCCATTGAGGCCGGGATACTGGCTCAGCAAGAGGGTCGGGTCTACGCTAGGCTCAAAGATCGGATCACCTTTCCCATCTACTCCCCAAACGGCGCCCTTATAGCCTTTGGGGGGCGAACTCTTGGCGATCACCCGGCCAAATACCTCAACTCGCCAGAGACCAAAATCTTTCATAAATCCAAAGTACTTTATGGCTACCATCTGGCCAAACAAGATATCTACGCCCAAAAGAGGCTTATTTTGTGCGAGGGATATATGGACGTGGTGATGCTCCATCAAGCGGGCTTTACCACCGCCGTGGCTACTTTAGGGACCGCTTTGACCCCCTCGCATCTACCGCTACTTAGAAGAGGGGAGCCAAAAGTGATCGTAGCGTATGATGGCGACAAAGCTGGGATGGCCGCCGCACTCAAGGCCGCAAAGCTGCTGAGCGTCTCCGATATCGAGGGTGGCGTAGTGCTTTTTGGCAGGGGGGAAGACCCGGCGGATATGGTGCAAAAAGGGGCGATAGAACAGCTTGAAAAGCTTTTTAATGCCCCCCGTCCTTTTATCGAATTTGTCCTAGATACGACTATCAAGCAGTATGATCTTTCCAATCCAAAAGAGAAAGAAAAGGCACTCCTAGCCGCAGTGGAGTATCTTCGCACCCTCTCGCCCCTTTTGCAAGAGGAGTACAAACACTATCTTGCGGCTTTGCTAGAGATTTTGCCATCTAAAATTCCCCTGCGCCCCCAAAAAAAAGGCCCTCAAAAAAGCCAGAGCCTAGAGACGAAAGATATTGCAGAGCAAAGCATCCTCAAAACGATACTCCTCAATCCCTCTCTTTTAAACAGCGTTTTGGATATCGTTACGCCCGAGCATTTCATCTATCACAAAGAGGAGTTTAAACTCTTGCTCGAGAATAAACTGGACCATCCAAAACTTCGCGAGATTTTGCTCGACGAGGATATCCATCCCATTGCGCCCGATATGCTCACCCAAGCCCTCTTGCGCCTTTTGATACAATATTATGAGCAAAAGATACAAAAAATCCTCAAAGAGGATATCCCATTTACCCAAAAGAGCTTTTTTATCCGAAAATATAAAGACAACATCACCAAACTCAAACGAGGAGAACCGGTCATTGAATAAAATAAGAGCGCTTGCCCTCTTTAGCGGGGGATTGGATAGCTTGCTGGCTATGAAACTGCTCATCGAGCAAGGCATCGAGGTGATTGGCCTCTACTTTGATACCGGATTTGGCGGTAAAGCCGAGGAGGAGAAACAGGCCTACCTCAAAAGAGTGGCCGATAAAATCGGAGCGAAGCTAGAGATCGTAGACATAAAAGATCAATTTATTCAAGAGATACTTTTCGATCCAAAATATGGCTATGGCAAAAATTTCAACCCCTGTATCGACTGCCACGCCAATATGATCCGTGCGGCCAAGGCACTGCTACCAAAATATAATGCCAAATTTATCATCAGCGGCGAGGTGGTGGGACAGCGCCCTATGAGCCAGCGCTTCGACGCTCTTAAAAAGGTGGCATCCCTCTCCACTGCAGATGGCCTCATACTGCGCCCCCTCTCGGCTAAACTCTTGCCCCCCACCATTCCAGAGCAAAAAGGGTGGGTCGATAGAGAGAAGCTTTTGGCTATTCAAGGACGAAGCCGCGAAGTGCAGATGAGGTTGGCCAAAGAGTGGGGGATAGAGGAGTATGAGAGTCCCAGCGGCGGCTGTCTGCTCACAGACCAGTATTTTAGCCAAAAACTCAAAGAGCATATCAAATATGACGATTTTACGAGCGAGGATGCGGATCTGCTCAAATGGGGCCGCCATTTTAGGCTACCAGAGGGAGCCAAGCTGGTAGTGAGTCGCAATCAAGAGGAGAACGAGCGGCTCAAAGCTTTAAAGCTTGGCAAATATGAACGCTTCAGCCTCCCTCTGCCCGGCCCCATTTCCGTACTGAGCAAAAACGTTAGTGGGGCCGATAAGGAGCTAGCCGCCCGTATCGCTTTGACCTACTCCAAAGCCAAGCCCGAGCAAATCTATGAAGTCCAAATAGGTCAGGAGAGTATCCTCACTGCGCCTCTAGCAAGTAAAGAAGAGGCGAGGAGATTTATGGTATGAGACAAAAACCCTCTTTTCACCCGATCAAAAATCTCCTCTACGCTCTTGATGGACTTCGTATCTGTTTCAAAGAGGAGACCAGTTTTAAAATCGAACTCTTTGCGGCCTCTTTGTTAAGTTTGGCGATATGGCTTGTTCCCTTGCATCTTCTCTCCAAAGTACTCTTGCAAAGCTCTCTTTTTTTGCCTCTTATCGCCGAGCTTTTTAATAGTGCTATTGAGCATCTTACGGATCTATGTACCCAAAAATCCCATCCCTTAGCCAAAGCCGCCAAGGATATGGGTGCTGCGGCCGTGCTGCTCACTCTGTTTATGACGCTTGGAATATGGATTGGGGTTGGCATTTTTGAAATTTTGTGATATACTTTCATCGACAAAACGCAAGGGGCATTAGCTCAGTTGGGAGAGCGCCACGCTGGCAGCGTGGAGGTCGCCGGTTCGAGCCCGGCATGCTCCACCAATTTACTCCAAAATACTTAAATCTTTCACCAACACTTTTGTACCCCCACTTTGAATAAATGAGACCATCTGACGGTGCATCTCTTGTGTCACCTCGGGAAAGCTTGGTCGTAAAATGGAGCTGTGCTCTCCTATGATAAATTTGGAATAGGTAACTTTGGGCACTTGTATAAGTCCCGGAGCGTTTTGGATGGGTAAAGCTTTGGCTCCCATGACTCGAATAAGCGGGTCGGTACCGCTTAGAGGATAGCCCGGTACGCTGTTTGGTATCACCTCGTCCCCTCGTACCTCAAAGATCAAAGATCGCTGCATCCTCGCTACTGGCTTGGCATAATTGATCGGATCGGCATCGTCAACCAATGTTTGGGAGAGGATTATATAGCGCTCCATCGCTTTGGAGTCTGGTTGAATGCCCGTTTGGCTCAATGCCTCTAGGATCGTAGGCCCAAAGGTGGGAGAGGCCAAGAGCATCGGCACGATACCGGCTCCGGGATTGGCCAAGACGGCACTTTGGACCTTTTTGTTGGCCAAAAAGCCAAAAGGTGCCATCGCTCCAAGGGAGTGTCCCGCAAAAGCTACTCTAGAGCCATCAAACTTTACCCCGACCGCATTTGGTAAGGCATGTAAAAGCCCCGCTAAATCGGCGGTGGTTTGGCGCATATTGTCCCTTGAGACGGCGGCGTTGGCAAGATTGATATAGTAGCTACCCGAGCAGTCGATTTTGCCGTCAGGCTCAAAAGCCACCACATTACACTCCGCATCTTGCGTCAAAAGATCAAGATTAAAGGTACGCTCATACTTCCCTTGGTACAGCGGCGAGCTTGGATCGGTAATGCCGTGCAGCGGCAGATCGATGGCCACCGAAGCGTAACAAGCTTTGGCGAAACTCCCGGCCACAGCCAAAAGATTGGTACGATTTTGGGTAATGCCGTGCTGAAAGATCACCACGGGCCAACCCCTTTGGGGCATTGGACAGCTCTTTGGTATGGCGGCAAGGACTGGAATGGTCACTTTAGAGCGCTCCATAGGCTTAAAATTTTGCAGCTTCATCTCTTGCGTCAGGGGAGCGATAGGGTCATACGCCGAGGGTCTGCCCAGATAGTATGGCAGATTTTGTAGCTGCCCCACATAAACTTGGGCGTTTCCCATCACATCATTTGAGGCTTGGCTTGGCGATAGCATTTGCCAGACGCTATAGCCGCTATCGTGCAAAATAAGCCTCGTATCATAGGATTGGCTCGCTAAATTTTTGGCCACTTTGCCAATAGTTTGGGTTTTAAAACTAAAGATCGTCGCTATTGATTGGGGCAAGAGACCCGTTATCTTGACCAAATGGTGATAATATGGACGCAACGACTCAATCTTTTGGAGGGTTTGGATCGGTATCTCGTACAAAGGATTGCCTGAGTCGTCAAATAGGGGAGCATCGTTTAAAAGCAGCGCAGTAATCCTATCGGGCCCCAACCCCTCGCCATTAATGTCCACTACCCCTTTGGTAATGGCGATAATATACTCCTTGTTACCTTGTAGCGGCACTTTGGGCTCAATGACAATCGAGTCGCCAAAGGTAAAAAAAGCATAAGAGGAAGAAGAGAGCTCTTGTTCTATTTGAGTAGCCGTCGGCAAAGGGGAGGAAGAAGAGCGAAACGCTTTGGCTTGGTAGATATGAATCTTACCAAAAAGGGAGGTAGGCTCGACCACCGTATCGGTGGGCACGAGGATGGGGGCCGTAGTAGAAAACCCATCAAGCCGATCCACAGAGCGAATCATCGCCGCTTCGGGACTATTTGGGGTATAAGGAAGATTGAGCGTCCCATCGGCAGGCTCGTTGGCTGCCGGCAAAAACAGCAGATCGTTTGGAAAAGGTATGCGATAGGGCAAATCGAGAACGAAATGTTTCGTAGTCACGGGCGAAGAGCTCCCTCCCCCGCATCCGCTAAAGAGTAAAAAAGCCGCCGCACTTGCTGCAAGGGCTCTTCCTATCATTTTGTCTCCTTTTGTTTGTGAGGGGATAGGATGGGAAATTTCTTGGTACTCCACCCCGTAAAGGGATGGATGCCCACTCCCCTAAGCGAGCTTAGGTTGTCAGCGGGCATTTGAGCTCAGGTATATCCCTCTTTGACCGACGGCTTTGCTTTCCATCCGTCATTGATCATTGTACCAAAAAATCAGGCTATGCCTGAAGACCTTTCATCCATTTCCACATCCAGATGGAGCATCAAAAAAGAGAACGCCTCAAGCGCATAGGTCTCTATCGACTCTTTATGGCGTTTTTTGGTCAAAAGGCTCAGGCAATATCCATTGCGCTTTTTGGCCGCTCTTCTACAAGCCTCACATTTTGGGCTACTGGCGGCAAAGTGATAATTTTCTCTTTTTTTACCCATCGCTCGGGCAGATGGATCTCTTTGCCCCGCACTTTGATGGTAGTGGCTTTGATTTTTGTTTCATAGCTGATTTTTACGCCCCACACCTTATTACCGAACTTGTTGGTAAACTCGCCGGGGCCCTCCATCTTAAGATTGCGATACTCAGCCGGCAGATAGACCCGCTTGGCGTACTCTCGTTTTCTTCTTGGATGGTAATAAACCAGCCAAAGCACTTTGCCACCGCCTTTGTATCGGCTCTCGGTGGGGATATAGGTTTCGGATTTCTCCTCCTCTTCGAGCAGCTTGTCCAGATACTCCTTGGCGCTCAAGGAGCCAAAATCCTCGTCGGTGATGGACTCGAAATAGCTTTCCCAGCCCTTGAGCTCGCAAATGATATTGGCCAGCTCCACGGAGCGATTTTTCTCTTTTGTAACGAGGGCATCGATAGCCCCCAAAAGTCCCTCGTCAAAATGGGCTTGAAACTCTTCTAGATAGGGAAGTACCGAGAGGATATCCACCGCTCTTTTGAGCTTGATCAAACACTCCTCCTCTTCGCAAAGCACCATCGCCTTTCTAATATCGCAAAATTCCCGACGCAGCTGTTCTAGTATCTCCGTGTCGAGCTTGAGACTTAAAGTGGCGTGCATAATCTCTTCAAGCACCTCGCTGGGAATTTGACGAAGCTGCTCTTCAATATCGATATCGCTGCGCCACGGATGGTACTCCTTGTCAAAGCCTTTGTACTTGGCTATGATGTTGGCCTCTTTGACAGTGACTCTGTTCTCCTCCAAAGCCACTTCGCGCAGCTCCTCAATCTCATCGCCAAATTTTTTTTGCCAAAACGGAGAATAGGTAAGCGTACATAAATAATCACTTCGTTTTTTCAGCTCGCTAAGCTGGGCCTCCTCTTGGACTTCAAGCATCTCGTCTCGGATAATGCAGTTGATGCGTCTGATATCCTCTGGGCTTTCCACTTTTCCATAGATCGCCATGCCCTCTCCTTTCTTTTTTTCTTTTAGATCTCTTTATTGTACAATTGCATATGGACTATTATCTGCTACTTTTATTGCTCTTTTTGGCTATAGCTCTTTTTTATAGCCTTTATCGGCTCTATCTCTTTTTGGTTACCGATGCGAGGTACAAACTTTATAAGTTGCTTGGCTACTTTCCCAACGCATATCGGCAAATACTTCAAACCAAATTCCCCTTTTATAGGATGATTCCTCCCACTCTTCAACGCCGTTTGGAGGCTTGTATCCTCACTTTTATCAAAGAAAAGGAGTTCATTGGTAAAGGCGTGGAGGTGAATGATGAGAAAAAGGTGCTCATCGCCGCCAACGCCTGCTTGCTCACCATTGGACATAACAGATGTGAGTACAAACATGTCCACTCCATCTTCATCTACCCAGAAGCGGTTTTTAAAAAAGAGAAGATTCAAAACGGCTGGATAGTCACGGAAGCTGGTCAAGTACTCTTGGGAGAGGCGTGGCAAGGAGGCGAGGTGGTGCTTAGCTGGAGGGATCTGCTAGCAGGCGACCTCAACCCCCATGACGGGCGCAACGTAGGGCTGCATGAGTTTGCCCATCAGCTGGATATGGAAGATGGCGTAGCCGACGGCACGCCGCCTCTGCCTTGGCGGCTCTACTCCAAATGGACCCATGTGATGAGCCAAGAGTACAAAAAGATTACCAAGCTCTATCATAACGGCAAGCGTAGCGTCCTCGACTCCTACGCCACCACAAACCCGGCTGAATTTTTCGCCGTAGCTACGGAGGCCTTTTTTGAAAAGCCCAAAAAACTCAAAAAGGAGGAACCCCAGCTTTATGAGCTGCTCAAAGAGTACTACCGGCTCGATCCGGCAGCTTGGCCCGATCAGACAAACCGCTCTTGAGTGGTACGAAGCCAACGGCCGCCACGATCTACCCTGGCGACAAAGCCAAGATCCCTACCATGTCTATCTGAGCGAGGTGATGCTGCAACAAACCCAGGTGGAGCGGGTGCGCAGCCACTACTATCCCGCCTTTTTGGCCAAATTTCCAACTCTTAGCGCTCTGGCTAAAGCCTCTTTGGATGAGGTACTGGCTGCATGGAGCGGTCTTGGCTACTACCAAAGAGCCAAAAACTTGCACAAAACGGCCCAGCTTCACCCCCAAGGGCTGCCAAAGAGCTTTGAAGAGCTTAGGAAGCTTCCGGGTATCGGAGAATATACCGCAGCGGCGATCTGCAGCTTCGCCTACCATCAGCCGGTGGCCGTAGTGGATACCAACATCAAACGAGCGCTCTGTCGCCTTTTTGCTTTGCCAAATCCCACGCCCGCCACTTTGCGACGCCTCGCCACCCAGTTTCTACACCCCACCCGACCCAAAGAGCACAATCTAGCTCTTATGGATCTAGGCGCCCTCATTTGTACGCCCAAAACCCCCAAGTGCGATGAATGTCCTTTACAATCCTTTTGCCAAGCCGAGGATCCACTGCTGTTTGGACAAAGCAAGAGTCAAAAAAGAGAAAACAAAACCCTCCACTTTGGCATCTACGCGCAAGAGGGCCGGCTTGCGATGGTACGCTCCACCCAAAAACTTTACGAGGGGATGCTCCTTTTTCCTCCCGCCGCACCCCAAAGCCAGCCTCTTGCCACCTACCGCCATACCTATACTAGATACAATCTCACCATCTCCTTGCACCCTTTGCACACACCCCCAAAAAATGCTATTTGGATCGATATAAAAAGAGTACAGGAGCACCCTTTGGCTTCCCTTGTTACCAAAGGGATAGAGCTGCTACGCCAAAAGCTTGTGCTATAATCTGCCCAAAAAGGAGCCGTGATGGAGTACTATTTATGGATCAAAGCGTTTCATGTTATGAGCGTGATTAGCTGGATGGCGATGCTCTTTTATCTACCTAGACTCTTTGTCTATCATGCCGAGCATCGTGACAACCGAGGTTTTGTGGAGGTGGTCAAAATACAAGAGCGCAAACTCTACTATTTCATAGGTGTACCCGCCTTTTGGGCATCCTTGCTCAGCGGTGTGGCGATGATTGCTCTGAGCCCCGAACTTTTCAAAACGGGCATGTGGCTCCATATCAAGCTCACGGCCGCTTTTTTGCTCATCCTTTACCATTTCTCCTTAGGCCATTTTTTGCGCCGATTTGAGCGAGACGAGTGCACCAAAAGCGGTAAATTCTTTCGTATCTACAATGAAGTGCCCACGATCCTGATGATTATCATCGTCATTATGGCGGTGGTCAAACCGATATGAGAGTGGCACTGGCTCTCAGCGGCGGAGGGGCTCGGTGCGTAGCCCAGCTGGGATACTTGGAGATTCTATACGATCTTGGCATCTATCCAGAAGCGATTGCCGGCAGCAGCGGCGGAGCGATCATCGGAGCCTTTTTGGCCAAAGGCCATAGTCCAAAAGAGTGCGTAGAGCTTATCAAAACTTTTGAATTTTCAAAAATTTCTCTCAATCTCTTTCGAGGCTCGCTCTTTAATCTTGACTCCATCTACGAGGATCTCAAAGCCTTGGGACTTGATACTTTTGAAAAGCTTCCCATCCCCTTTTTCGCCACCGCTACGGAATATGAGAGCGGTACGACCCGCTATTTACACAAAGGCGATCTTGGCCTTGGGGTTTTGGCCTCCTCGGCCCTCATTCCCATATTTGCCCCCATCACCATCGACGATCGGCTCTACATCGATGGCGGCTTTACGGACAATCTACCCCTGCGCCCTTTGATGGAGTATCCCTTTCGTCTCTCCATCAACGTCAACCCGCTCGCTCCGTACGGAATGAAAAAAAGTCTTTGGGGCAATTACAAAAGGGCTTGCTACACGATGTTTAGCGCCAACGCCCGCCGATCTCTTCCCCTTGCTACCAAACATATCCAAATCGACCAGACAGGAAATTTTGGTATACTTGATACCAAACATTTTGACCAGATCTACGCCATCGGAGTACAAAGAGGGCAAAAGGAGAGAGGCTATTGGCAAAACTGCTTGAGAGGCTAAAGAGCCAAATTATCGATTTTGCTTTTGAGCGCCCAAAATATCCCATGCGATTTCGAGAGCTGATGGAAGCCAATCGGATCTATATGGACAATCTCGATATTAAGATGATTCCGGGCATTCGATTTTGTAGACTCCGGCTCTATCTGGTCTATTTTATCCTTTGGAACCTCGTCATCCTCCCCTTGGCTTTGCTCTTTCACAAATTTTTGGTCCGGCTCGACTGCCACGTTTCTATCATTCTCGCTATCTTTTTTACGCTGCTCTTCTTTGGCACTTACAAGATTTTTGAAGAGAGAATGAAAAAAGAGGCGGCCAAACGGCTTATCGTCGAGGGCTGGAAAAACTACCTCCCCCACTTTCCTTACGACAAATATGCAGAACAAGTAGCTCAAATCTACAAAGAGGCTCTGGATAAAGATGTACCCAAGCATAAAATCGAGCAGTATATCATCGATCGTCTGGTCCAGTCCTAGTCCAAATGAGCTTGGTTTTAAAACCAAGAGTATTATCCGTCATTTTCACCCACAAAAGCCCTACGCTCCAAAAATCGCCCGGTATGGTTTTGGCTATGGGGAAAGCCTCGCAATAGAGCCGTTTTTGCCGCGGTTTAGCTCTATACACCTCCCCTTGGAACTGCACCCCTTGGATTTTGTAGATTTGAGACGCATAAGGGGCGATCGTACCGGCGACTTTGGGATTAGAGGCGATATGGCGCATATGGGTTGTAGCCTCCGCACTAGCAAAGATCAGCGCCAAATCCACCGGATCGAAACGATAAAAACAGCTTGCCGCCCATACCCCCGCACTGCCATAGGTAGCCAGACTCATCAAATGGTGTTTTGCCAAAAAATCGAAGATCCTTTTTTGCATACCGATATAGTAGCACAATGAGAGCTTTTTTTCTCTTGCTTTTTTGTACCATCACACTCTTTGGGGGTCAAGTAGCACTCTATTTTGAGGGCAACAAAACATTTTCGAGCGAGCGCCTGTATAAGGAGCTGGGTCTTGAGCCTGGGTGGTGGGTAGAGATAACCCATAAAAAATGGGTGCCAAAGGTAGACGAGAAACTGCTCCCCTCTTTAAAGGAGGAGCTTCGACTCTTTTATAAAGAGCAAGGTTTTTGGGATGCGAGGATACGGCTCAAAAGGCAAGGGGACAAAGCTATTTTTTGGATCCAAGAAGGCCCTCCTTTAGTAATTCGAGCAATCTCGGTAACGAGCGATTTTCCCATTCGCATACCTTTTAAAAAAAACGAGCGTTTCGTCGCTCCCGTATTTAAACGGATGAAAGCGCAAATTACGAAACAACTGCTCAAAAAAGGGTATTGTAGTTTCGAATTTAATCCTAAAGCCTACATCCACCACAAATCCCACAGCGTCTATATCTCTATCTATCTGCGCAAAGGGAAAATCTGCCGTATCGCCTCTATCAAGGTCAAAGGTCTACGCACTCTGCCCAAACGGGTCGTGTTGGACCACATCTATCTACGCCCGGGGCAAAAGCTCGATCTTGACCACATAGAGCAAAGCTACAAACGGCTCTACTCGCTAGAATATTTTAGCGGGGTGCGTATCGACTACTCCAAAAAGATAAAAAACAAAGTGTTTGTGGATATCTGGCTCAAAGAGCGCAAAAAGCACCATCTTTATAAAGCGGGGATTGGATACGAAACCGATAGAGGGCCGCTTTTGAGTTTTGGATACAAGGACTTTAATTTCCACACCTATCAGCTCGCTTTGACTCTTTTTCACTCTAAACTAGAGCAAAAAAGCGCTCTATCGCTTTTTATCCCGAGCCTGCCGCTACTGGGTAGAGATTTTGATACCGTCCTTTTTGGAAAGTACGCTTTAGAAGATTTTCACAGCTTCAAGCAAAAAACCATCCAAATATCCTCTAAAATTTTGCAAGAGTCCTTTAGCGACGCCTACACTTTGGGTATTGGGCTCCAGCGCCAAGATATTTTTGACGCCATCTTTTGTATCCCTCAAAAGCGCTATTTCTACGCTAATATTTTTGCCACCTATCTTTTGGACAAACGAGACTCCAAGCTCTTTCCCACTAAAGGATGGTATATAGCTAGCAGGTTGGAGACCTCTTTTTTTGGCGATCCCAACTATCTCAAAATGGAGGCAAAAGGAGGACTTTATCTCTCTTTGAGCAGGGCGATAGTGCTACTCAAAGCCCATATCGGCCAGCTCTTTAGCTCCTCAAGCGTTCCTCCATCTCTTTTCTTTCTAGCCGGCGGGGCCCAAAGCAACAGAGCCTACGGCTACCATACCATCTACGCCCTTGATAGCCCCTGTCAAATAGGCGGCAACGCACTCAACGAGGGTTCTGTGGAGCTGCGTTACCCCCTAACAAAGAGCCTTTATGGCGCCTTGTTTTGGGATCGCACCTATTTGACGCGATCAAGACTCAACCTCAACGACCATGTCGACGCACTAGGGGCGGGCATCCTCTACCCCTCCACCATAGGCACCCTCAAAGCCTATATGGGTATCGACCCTTTCCACCCATCCCACCACGCTTTGAGTCTGTACATAGGAGCCGTTTTTTGAAAAGAGTGCTCCAAGTCGTAGAGCTGCTGCTCATCATCATTATGGCGCTGCTCATAGCCCAGACCCAAAGCGGATTTATTACCAAAAACCTCCAAAAATTGTTACAAAAAGAGGGGATATCCTTTCGCTTTGCGCTGCACTCCCTCACCCATATCACCTTGTACGATATTCGCTACCATCACAAACTTTTGGCCAAGGAGCTGGATCTACGCTATCGCCTCGCCCCCCTTGTCCACTTGATCCTCTATTTTGATTCCATCAGCGCCAAAGGTGTGAACCTCAACGCGATCGAGTCGCTAAGCGGCCAATCCAAATCTAAGCAAAGCCGCCCCATAGCTTTGCCGATTCATCCTTTTGTGGCCAAACTTTTCATACGCGCTTTTTACCACTACAAAACCAAAAATACCCTCACGCTGCTGGCCAAAGAGGTAAATATGCAAAGCGCCAAAATAGCACGGCTCCGCCTCAAGACCCTTTGGGGTACGCTTTTTGGCAAAGGAGAGATCAAAAAGGGCAAGGCTTTTATACGAGGTCGTCTCTACCCAAAGCTTCCTCCTCTTGTCTTCAAGCCCGTCTCCTTTCGACTCCACGCCTCAACAAAAGGGCTTAAGGCCATACTACGCACCAACGCCATCCGCTACGGCGAGGTGCGCTTGCGCCAAGTTAAAGCCGCCCTCCAAAGCGACTATAAAAAAGTCGTGGCCAAGATCAAAGCAGAGGGCTTGTACCAACGCTCTAGGGCCAATATCCAAGCTACGCTTTTTTATCGCCATACGCTTCGCTACCGCCTCCGGGCCAAACTCCACAATCCTAAAACCACACTGCCGCTTCGTCCCCTAGCCTACCGCTTGATAAGCATACAAGTGGCCGGAGATCTCCAAAAAGCCGCTTGGCAAGCCACCACCTCTTTGTGGCGTATCGATGGAAAATGGAGGGCTCCACAAAATTTTGAGCTACGCTCTAGCCCCATCCTCTTGGCCAAACTCTATCCAAATCTCCCTCCGTCCCTAAGGGATCTCATGCTAACCTTGCAAGCCAAAGGAGAGCCAAAAAATATCGACTTTTGGATCCAGTCCAACTACGCCGCCATCCAAGGCGCGCTTCGCCCTCCCACTTTGCGAGCCTCGATCGATTTTTTAAAACCCGTGGACCACATCAATCTTCCGGCCATCAACTCGGTTACGCTCAATCTTAATCTTGCCTCTTTCAAAGGAGACCTACGCTCCCCTTTGTTTCACGCCAAGTTTACGCCCGCATCCCTACGAGTTACCATTGGACGAAGTCATCTAAAAATCCAAAAAACAAAAGGCTGGAATCTCAAATTCCATACCCCCTCTTTGCAAGATTTCATCCAGCATCTTGATGCTCTGTTCGCACTTCCTTATATCCCAAACGACGGTACACTCGATCTTAACGCCCACTATTTCAAAGGCCGATACCAACTCTTTCTCAAAGCTCCAAAACTCACGGGCGAGCCCAGTTTTTTAAACCTCAAACTGCACGGCTTTGGTCCTCGGCTCGTTATAGACTACTATGCCACGGAGTTTAAAGATCACGGAATATTCGCCACAAGGCCGTCGACTCTTTTGCTTGGCGATAGGATCACCATCAAGCGATTTTGGATAGAGGACAAAATTCTCGTACGAGGGTTTTTTGAGCCCAAAAGCCAAAAAGGTAGACTGAGCGCCACGGCTAGAAAATACCGCTATTCCTCCATTGAAGGAGCCGCTACCTTGGATGCCGATCTGGGGATCGCTTTGGCTTTACCAAAAATAGAAGTTAACGGCGATATCCGATTGCTTGAGGGCACCATCACCTACGCTCCTAAAAAAATCCACTCCATCAACGATCCGGATATCATTGTAGTGGATCAGATCAAAACCAAAGAGGACTACTTCACCAAAAATATAGCGCTTGACATTCATATAGGCTCCAAAAAGACGATTTTATATAAAATTCCCCATCTATTGGTATGGATCAAACCGGATTTGAGTTTATACAAAGAGTATCAAAAAGAGTTGGAGATACTAGGTCTTGTCAAAATTCTACGGGGACACTACGAAATAGCCGATCACTACTTTTTAATCCTCCCCTCAAGTTTGAGTTTTTATGGGCCGCCTACCGATCCTTTACTCGACTTGCATCTTAAAACCAGAAAAGAGCGCTACACCATCTTTATCACCATCTCCGGAGACGCCCAACATCCGATCGTACATTTTGATAGCGAACCCTACCTCAAACCAAACGAGATCCTAAGCCTCCTAGCCTTTGGCTCTTTCCAAAAACTACTCAACTCCGCTTTGGGTGGCGGACGCTTTGGCTCTTTACTCTCCAATATCTTCTTAAAAGACCTCCTCAAGCAGTTAGGCCTCAAACTCGATACCCTCACCCTCACCACCGAGGGGGGAAGAGTGGGGTTTGAGATTGGTACGCATCTGAGTGACAAAATCTCTATTTTGTACAAAAACGACGAAATCTCCACTATTATCATACGCTACGAAATTAGCGATCATCTCGAAGCGGAGATGATTTTTGGTCCCTCAAAAAGCGGCGCTCATCTCTATTATAGAAAATTGCGTTAATTTATCCCCATAAAGGCTGTTTTTTTCCTCTATCTTTGGTACAATTTCGCAAAAAATCATGAAAAAAGCGGTACTTTTCGATCTAGACGGCACACTTATCGACAGCGCCCCCGATCTGGCGGCTTCGCTTAACCATACCTTGCAAGTTTTGGGACAGCCCACCTACGACCTCGATACCATCCGTAGCTGGATCGGCGGGGGAGCCACTCTTTTGCTACAAAGGGGATTGACAGGCCAGATGGAGCCAGCCCTCGTAGATCCCAAGCTTTTTAAAAAGGCAAAAGAGATATTTTTCGAGCACTACAACGCCAATCTGTGCAACCACACCAAAGCCTACCCGCACGCCAAAGAGGTGCTGGAGTACTTGCGTCCTCACTACCGCCTAGGACTTGTGACCAACAAACCCTACGCTTTCGTACCCCCTATTCTAAAAGAGCTGGGACTCGACTACTTCAACCTCATCCTTGGAGGCGATAGCCTCAAGGCCAAAAAGCCCTCACCCGAACCGCTCCTGTATGCGTGCGAAAAGCTAGGAGTGGCGCCCCAAGAGGCAGTGATGATAGGCGACTCCATCAACGACTATCAAGCAGCCAAAGCGGCCGGTATGGATATGATATGGGTAGCGCATGGCTACGATAGCAGCAAAGTGGAGGCTCAAAAGATCCCCTCTTTGGCCACACTCAAGGAGATACTGTGAAAATAGCCATCGTGGGAGGTGGGGTGGCTGGAGCCTCCGTGGCGATCTATCTGCGCTCACTTGGGGCGGATGTGACGCTTTTTGAAAAGAAGCGGATGCTCATCGCCGGGCCTCCCGCATGCCATCTACACGCCGGCGGCAACCTTTATCCAGATGTCGACGATGCCCAGCGTCTGCGATTGCTTCGTGAGTCTATAGAATTTATGCGCTTCTATCCCCAAGCGATAGAGCGCCGACCCACGGCTTTGGCGGTACCCGTGCATATCCCTTTAGACCCTGAGGAGCTAGAACGAAGAGCTCTCATCCTGTCCCATGCCTACGGTGATCTGGTGGCCAAGGATCCAAAGACCAAAGTATTGGGCGAGCCAGAGCACTATGTGCTAAGTTTCGCACATAAGCAGCTTATGGAGCTTCAAGAGCTCCCCACGCCGAAAGTACCACAAAACCATCTGGAGTGGATGATCAGCTTCGCCAAAGAGGTGGCTTTGGCCAAACTCAAATATCCAGTGCTTTTGGTGCAGGAATTTGGGATCAACATCTTTCGCCTCAGCGCCATCGCACAGCTACTTTTACAAGATGCCCCCATCCATTACGGCACAAAGGTGGTGAATGCCAAACATGAGGGTGATGGATTTGGGCTCACCTATGAAAAAGACGGAAAAAAATATAGCGAGCGTTTCGACTTTCTCATCAACGCCATGGGATTTGAGAGCGGATATCTGGATGACTGGCTAGGATACAAAAAAAGCCGTTTCGTAGAATTCAAAGCGGCCTATATCGCAAGCTACCGACAAGAGCACCTCTACCCTGAGATGATCTTCCACGGCATTCGAGGGACCGATCGGGGGATGGCCCAGTTTACTCCCTATCCCGGAGGCTACTACCAGCTGCATGGGATGCGCAAAGATATCACCCTTTTTGAAGATGGCGTGGCCAAAAGTAGTAAACGCTCCAGCCAACCAAAACTTCCCCAAAAATATATCGATTGGATCAAAAAGGGTTGGCCAAGGGAGGTGGCGCTGCACCGCACCCAGCGAGCCATCGAATATGTGGCCCGCTATATTCCGGACTTCCTATCGGCCAAACCCACTCCCACTCCACTTTACGGGGCCCAGCAGATTCCCGGGGATGATCTTTCCTTGCGAGCCGCCGAGGTGAGCTTTGAGGGGGATCGCTATGCCAGATGCGAGATCGTCAAGGTCTCTTCCATCCTCTCCATGGCCGATGCGATCGTCCAAAAGCTCATCACGCTAGGAACACTGGGTCCATCCCAGCAAGGACGCCGTATCTATCCCGAGCCTTTACAAGAGGCCAAGATCGATAGCTTGGCCAAAAAGATAGCCAAAACCAGAGGCTATCCCGAGGCTATGGCAAAAATCGCTATCCCTTTTTGCCAGCTTTGACAAAATTGTGTACAATAGCCTAAAAAGGAGGCTCTATGCGAGCTTTATGGCTGCTCATCATCCCTTTACTGCTTCTAGCCGATGTGGTGGTGGAAGATTTTGAGTCCACGCCGGTGGGCAAGCTCCCCAAAGGGTGGCAAGTTGCAGCCACCCATCAAGGGAGCAGGCTGGCCAAATGGGCGGTGGAAAAGGAGGGCGACAACCACATCCTCTCTTTGGTGCGTCCGGGCACCAGCGCTTTTAATCTTTGCTACAATCCCAAGCTCACTTTCAAAGAGGGCAAGATAGCGGTGCGTTTTCGAGCCAATAGCGGGCACATCGATCAAGGCGGGGGGATAGCGTGGCGTATCCAAGACGCCAACAACTACTTCGTGGTGCGCTACAACCCTTTGGAGGATAATTTTAGGCTCTACTACGTCAAACATGGATGGCGTCACCAAATCGCCGGAGCGAACATACACCTCTCACCCGGCTGGCACCAGATGAGCATTACCCAAAAAGGGGAGCGTATCACCGCTTCGCTTGACGGCAAGAAGCTGCTCAAAGCCCGCTCCAAAGCGATCCCAAGGGCTGGAGGCGTAGGGGTGTGGACCAAAGCGGACGCCGCCACCTCCTTTGACGATCTGAGGGTATGGCGATGAGGTATGGATGGCTCATCGCCTTGCTGCTTTTTTTTGGAGGCTGCTCGGAGCACAAGAGCGTCGTGCGTATCTATGTCTCCGAAGATAGAGTCTTCTCCGAGCCGATACTCAAAGCTTTCGAGCGCCAAAGCGGTATCAAAGTAGAAGCGATCTACGACACGGAAGAATCCAAAGGGACGGGGCTGATGAATCGCATCATCGCCGAAGCCGCCCACCCCCAAGCCGATCTGTACTGGGCCAACGAGCCAATCCGTGCCGAAGTACTGCGCCAAAAGGGACTCTTACAACCCTACCACAGCCCAAACGCCAAAGAGATTCCCGCTCTTTTCAAAGATCCCAAAGGGTATTGGTGCGGCTTTTCGGCTAGACTTCGCCTCTTTTTGGTACACAACGGCACAAAACCAGAGCCTACCTCCGTGCTCGATTACGCCAAAGAGTCCTTTGCCCACAAAGGAGTCATAGCCAACCCCCTCTTTGGGACGACGGCTGTACATATCGCCGCTTTGTTCGTAGTGCTGGGGGAGGAGGCAAAAGAGTTTTTGTATCGCCTCAAACAAAACGCCGCCATCTCCACTAGCAACGGGGAGAGCGCCGATCTGGTGGCGCAAGGCAAGTATCGGTTCGCTTTGGTAGATAGCGACGACGCCGTGGCGAGGATCCGCCGAGGGGCAAAAGTGCATATCCGCTACCCCGATCAAAAACCAGATCAGATGGGTATCTTTGTGGTACCAAATGCGGTGATGCTACTCAAAGGGGCTCCTCATCCAAAGCTGGCCAAAAAGCTGATGGACTATCTGCTTTCTCCTGCTACCGAAGAGGCATTGGCCAAGATGGCATGCGCCCAGATCCCTTTGCATCCACATCTGGCTCCACCTAAGGAGCTCAAATCTTTACAAGAGCTCAAAATCTTGCCGGTACGATACGACGAAGTGGCCAAGCAACTGGTACGGATCCAGCCGATTTTGCGGGAGTGGGCAAAAGAGTGAGGTTTTTGCTGTGGTTCGTTCTTCTTTGTAGCGGACTCTTGCCTTTAGGGTATCTGGCCTTTTTGGCTCTTTCGCATCCAGTGCTTCCTAGCGATCTTTGGCAAGCTTTTGGCCTCTCTTTGGCTCTTGGGTTTTGGGGCGCTTTGCTCGCTACTATCATAGGAGGCGGGATCGGATTTGTTTTGGCCAAAAGCGGATGGAGAAGAGCTGGCATAGTCATAAGCCTTTTTGCCATAAATTTGCTGCTTCCTCCAGATATCCTCACTTTTGGATGGAAAAGTTTGGGATTTGATGGCTTTTGGGGAGCGGTGGCGGTGCTTGGCTCCATCTATGCTCTCATTCCTTTGATACTTGCCTTTTTTTATGCAAGGATCGATCCCTCGCTAGAGGAGATGGGGCTGCTTTTTTGTGACAAATGGTGCACTTTTTGGCGTATTACGCTCCCTTTGACGGCTCCGGCTTTGGTGCTTGGCTTTTTGCTGGTATGGATGCTGGGGCTTGGAGATTACAGCGTATGCAACGAGCTGCACGTGCGCTCCATCGCCGTGGTGATATTTACCCAGTTTGGGGCTTTTTACGACTTTAATGGGGCGGCGTGGCTCTCTTTGCCCCTGATATGCACCGCTTTGATTTTGGCTCTTTTGTTTCAAAAGCTGCTTTGGCGCCTTGCCTCCTCGCCTCCTAGCGCTACCTCTTTACGCTATCCTTTGCAAGGGGTGTGGCTTATCGCTTTGCTCGGGGTATTTTGCTGCGTAGTACCGCCTCTTTTGGGTATCTTTGCCAAGCTTCGCCTCTCCACGCTCTTTGCAGGGGCCCTCCTTACTTTTCAAACGCTCCTACCCACTTTGGGTATTGGCGTGCTCGTAGCTTTGCTCCTGACCCTTTTAGGATTTCTAGCAGCACAGCTTTTGCGAAAACAAAGTAGTTGGGGGATCGACGAGGCGCTCTTTGTACTCTTTTTGATCCCCTCGGTAGTGCTTGGCGTGGCTTTGATTTTATGGTACAACCGCTTTGTCCCGTGGCTCTACTCCA
>WGAT01000012.1 GCA_015494715.1 Campylobacterota bacterium | reverse complement strand
GAAGCCCTTGGGTTGACTTCGATGAGATAGACCTCATCTTTATAGATAGCGTACTGGATATTGAGCAGCCCTTTGACCCCAAGACCCAAGGCGATCTTTTTGGTCTGCGTCTCCACCTCTTGAAGTATCTTCTCATCGATCGTCACGCTTGGCAAGCTACAAGCAC
This sequence comes from Campylobacterota bacterium, assembly GCA_015494715.1. Lineage (GTDB taxonomy): Bacteria > Campylobacterota > Campylobacteria > Campylobacterales > Nitratiruptoraceae > Nitratiruptor. Next base: position 17,707 of record WGAT01000012.1, on the reverse strand, counting down.
TATCGCCCGAGTGGATACCAGCCTCTTCGATATGCTGCATGATCCCGCCCAGATAGACGTTTTGGCCGTCGCTTATCGCATCCACATCCAGCTCGATGGCGTGGTCGAGAAATTTGTCTATGAGTACGGGAGAGTCGTGGCTCACTTTAACCGCCTCTTGCATATAGGCTTTGAGCTCCTCTTCGTTGTAGACGATCCGCATCGCTCGACCACCCAGCACATAGCTTGGTCGCACCAGCACCGGATAGCCGATATCGTCGGCGATTTTGAGGGCTTCTTCTTTGGTAAAGGCCGTGCCGTTTGGGGGCTGCTTGAGGCCGTTTTTGGCCACGAACTCGCTAAATTTCTCTCTATCTTCGGCCAGATCGATCACTTTGGCGCTTGTTCCTACGATTTTGGCGCCGATTGCCGTAAGAGGCTTGGCCAGCTTCAGAGGCGTCTGTCCTCCAAAATGGACGATCACGCCATTGGGATTTTCCTCTTCGATCACGCTTCTGACTCTTTCAAAATCTATTGGCTCGAAGTAGAGGATATCGCTGGTGTCGTAGTCGGTGGAGACCGTCTCAGGGTTGCAGTTGTACATGATGGAGGTGACCCCCATATCCTCTAGAGCAAACGCCGCATGCACACAGCAGTAATCAAACTCGATCCCCTGCCCTATCCTGTTGGGACCGCCGCCTATGATGAGCACTTTTTGGTTTTGCTCCTCTTTTTTGGGCTCTTTGGGAAGCTTGGAGATATTGGTGGTGCTGTACAAATATGGCGTCTTGGCTGGAAACTCCGCCGCACAGGTATCCACTTCGTTGTACTCGTGCTTAATACCAAGAGCCTTTCTGGCGTTGTAGATGTCGCTCTCACTCAAACTCGTGTGCTCTTTTTGGTTGATGAGTTTGGCTATCATCGCATCGCTAAAGCCATAGGTTTTGGCCAGCCGCAAGAGCTCCTCGTTTTGCAAGATATCTAGATCGATATTCTTTTCAAACTGCACCAGCTCCTCTATCTGATACAAAAACCATGGATCGATCTGGCTGAGCTCATGGATCTCCTCCACACTCAATCCTTCACGAAATCCTTGGGCGACATACAAGAGCCGCTTGTCGTTGGGTCGGCGGATCTCGTGGCGAATCGTCTCGATGTCGGCTTCTATAGGATCAAAGCCCACAAGCCCGGTCTCTAGTGAACACAGCCCCTTTTGGATCGACTCTTTGAAAGTGCGACCTATCGCCATCACCTCCCCCACGCTCTTCATAGAAGTGGTAAGGGTGGAGTCTGCCATCGGAAATTTTTCAAAGGTAAATCGTGGAATCTTGGTGACGATATAGTCGATTGCGGGCTCAAAGCTTGCAGCCGTACCGGTAATATCGTTTTCGATCTCATCGAGAGTATACCCCACGGCCAGCAGGGTGGCCACCTTGGCGATGGGATAGCCTGTGGCTTTGGAGGCTAGTGCACTGGATCTTGAAACCCTTGGGTTCATCTCGATAACGATCATGCGCCCCGTTTTGGGATTGACGGCAAACTGCACGTTAGAACCCCCCGTATCGACGCCGATCTCTCGTAAAATCGCAAAAGAGGCATCGCGCATACGCTGATACTCTTTGTCCGTCAAAGTCAAAGCGGGCGCCACGGTGATGGAGTCGCCCGTATGCACCCCCATAGGATCGAGGTTTTCGATGGAGCAGACGATAATACAATTGTCCTCACGATCTCTGATGACCTCCATCTCATACTCTTTCCAGCCAAGGAGCGACTCTTCGATCAAAATCTCGCTTATTGGGCTGGCCTCCAACCCTTTTAGCGCAAGGGTTTTAAACTCGTCGATATTGTACGCCACACCGCTGCCACCACCCGCAAGGGTATAAGAGGCTCGGATAATCAGAGGAAATCCTATCTCCTTGGCCGCCGCCATCGCCTCTTCCATGGAGTAGGCGTATTGGCTCTTTGGCAGATCCATCCCAAGACGCAGCATCGCCTCTTTGAAAGCTTGACGATCCTCGCCCTTTTTGATCGCTTCTGGCTTAGCGCCCAAAAACTCCACGCCCTCGAGCATCCCTTTTTCATACATACTCATCGCCACATTTAAAGCCGTCTGGCCGCCCATCGTAGGTAAAATAGCGTCTACTTTTTCTTGTTGAATAATTTTGTAAATGATATCTTCGGTGATAGGCTCGATATAGGTGCGATCGGCAAAACCGGGATCGGTCATAATGGTAGCCGGATTGGAATTGACCAGTACGACGCGATAGCCTAAAGCTTTGAGCGTTTTGACCGCTTGGGTGCCCGAGTAGTCAAACTCACACGCTTGACCTATTACAATGGGCCCCGAGCCTATGAGCAAAATCGTCTGGAGGTCTTCTCGTTTTGGCATTCTCACCCTTATGGTTTTAGTTTTTGATTTTATCCAATTTATGTTTATAACTTCATTAGCCAAAAAAATCTAGGATGGGAGAGATCGGCAAAGGTACGCACTTTGGCCACTTTATAGCTCCCTTCTTGCCACACTTGACTAACGACCCCCACGTCAAGTCCATAGACAAAAATATGATCGAGTCCATTGGTTTTGACCCTTTGCCCCGCACGGATAGGCTCGTAGTTTGGAATATATTTGACGATAACGTAGCGGTTGTCCCCGCTGCCCATTGCTATGCCGTTGGCCCGCTCTCCCACGACTACACCATAAGAGCACTGCTTGTTGCCATTGAGCAGCCCTTTGGCTTTGCCGTTTTCATCAATGGCAATACCGGCTACTTGAGAGCCTTGCAACAGCCCATAAATACGCTCTTTAGGCACGCTAGCCTCAAGCCACATGGAGGTAAAATCCCCCAGCTGTATGTATGAAATGGCCATAACCGGCTCCACATATGGTCGAAAAGGTACCGAGACGTTGCACTCTTGCGTCATTTGTCTAAGCTGATCTTCTAGCTCTTTATATAAAATTTTATACGGCATCAGCGTTTGGAGACGCTTTTGTAACGCCTCGATACGCTCGGCTTGATTAAAATGCTTCTGCCACTCCTTATAGACTTGCTGTTCTACCTTTAAAAGCTTGGATTTAAAGGTATTAAAAAGACTCAACAAGGAGGCCGAGACAAAGGAGTTTGTTTGATAGAGTATCCACAACCCCACAAAGGCTGTGAAAAGAAAAAGAAGCCTCCTACTCATCGGAGAGCTGTTGTAGTATCTCTATCTCCTCCAACACATAACCGGTCCCTTTTGCCACGGCCAATAAAGGCTCTTCTGCTATAAAGACGGGAATTTTTACGATTTGGGAGAGGTATTTATCCAAATTACGGATCAAAGCCCCGCCGCCTGTAAGCATAATGCCATTTTCGATAATATCTCCGGCAAGTTCTGGAGGCGTCTCTTCCAATACATCTTTTAACGCTTCTGCGATGGAGCGCAAAGGCTCTTTCATCGCCTCGTAAATATCTTCACTGGTGACTGTGATGGTATTGAGCAGACCCCCTACTTGATCTCTTCCCGTTACACTCATCTTAAGAGGCTCTTCCAACGGCAAGGCCGTACCGATCTCGATCTTGAGATCTTCGGCCACCCGTTCGCCGATGACGAGATTGTACTTTTTTTTGATGTAATCCATAATGGCTGCGTCAATCTTGTCCCCAGCCACTCGGATCGATTTACTCACGACGAGGCCGCCAAGGGAGATAACGCCTATTTCGGTCGTACCGCCCCCTATGTCGACTACGAGACTCCCTTGAGGCTCTTTGACGGGCAGCTCCGCTCCAATGGCCGCAGCCATCGGCTCTTCGATGAGGTAAACCTCTCTAGCCCCCGCACTCAAGGCCGACTCCTTGACCGCCTTTCTTTCAACTTGCGTCAATCCGTAGGGGACGCAAATAATGATACGGGGACGAATAAAGGCCTTGCGTCTATGGGCCTTTTCGATAAAGTAGCGAATCATCTTTTCCGTAATGTCAAAATCGGCGATAACCCCATCTTTCATCGGCCGAATGGCTTTGATGTCGCCCGGCGTTTTGCCAACCATCTCTTTCGCCTCTCGTCCCACCGCCAAAATATGCTGACGACCGTTTTTGTCGCTTTTGATAGCCACTACGGAGGGTTCATTGATAATAATCCCCTCACCTTTACTGAGCACCAGCGTATTAGCGGTCCCCAAATCTATGCCCATATCATTTGAAAATACTCCGATTACTTTATCAAATATCATCGATAGCCCTTATGCACTCTGTTGCTCTTTTTTAATTAAAATCGGTTCGCTCTTCTTTTCCACCACATCTTTGGTAATGACCACCTCATAGCCTTTATACTCAGGCAGATTAAACATAATATCGACCATTATCTCTTCCATTATCGAGCGCAATCCTCTAGCCCCGGTACGCCGCTTGATGGCCAAATCGGCTATTGCCTCAAGAGCTTCCCTCTCAAAGGTAAGCTCCACTCCATCCATCGCAAAGAGTTTTTTGTACTGCTTGACTAAAGCGTTTTTAGGTTCGGTCAAAATCCGTACCATATCCTCACGGCCAAGGGGATTGAGCGTGGCGATCATATGGAGTCGCCCAATGAGCTCTGGAATCAAGCCGTAATGAACAAGATCCTCCGTCTCCACGTAGCGCAGCAGATTCTCCTCTTCTTTTTTACTTCTTTTTTCCTGTCCAAATCCAAGCACGTTACCTCCAAGACGGCGTTTGATAATCTCGTTAAGACCATCAAAAGCCCCGCCGCAAATGAAGAGGATGTTGGAGGTATCTATTGGAATAAACTCTTGATTTGGATGCTTTCGCCCCCCTTTTGGACTGATATTGACCACGCTTCCCTCAATAATCTTTAACAGCGCTTGCTGTACCCCTTCGCCGCTAACATCCCTTGTGATGCTTCGATTTTCGCCAAGGCGGGCGATTTTATCGATTTCGTCGACAAAGACGATGCCGCGCTCCGTTTTTTTGATATCTTCATCGGCGGCAAAATAGAGTCGCGTAAGGATATTTTCCACATCCTCGCCCACATAACCCGCTTCGGTTAGGCTTGTAGCGTCCGAAATAGCCAAAGGCACATCGAGGACTTTGGCCATCGTTTGAGCCATCAATGTCTTCCCGCTGCCGGTTGGCCCTATGAAAAGGACATTGGACTTGGCTATTTCCGTATCGTCCTCGCTTTCAAACTCGGGCTGTTTGAAAATCCTTTTATAGTGGTTGTACACCGCTACGCTAAAGACTTTTTTTGCCTCCTCTTGCCCTATCACATACTCATCCAAAATCGCTTTTAACTCTTTTGGCGTGGGGAGATAATCTAGGGTAAGTTCGCTCTCTTCTTTCTCCTCGTCCCCAAACAAAATCTTATAGGCTGTGACAATGCAGTTTTTACAGATATATACGGAGCCGTCTTGTCCTGCGATCAATGGATTGTCCCTACTCTCAAAACTTCCACAAAAATTACATTTTTTTAACATCTTCTTCCTCTTTATCGATATGGGATACCCCGTTTCGTCTCCATGACGAAACGGGCAAGCTTTCGTACGTGTTCATTTGGACTTTGCAGCAGTCGCTGAGCGCTTTGCCCTAAAGGCTCGCCCGATACGAAAAGCTCTTTGTAAGCCTTTTTGAGCTCATCAATGACCTCGCTGCCCAGCCGCCGCCTAATACCGGTGAGATTGAGGCCTCGAAGTTTAGCGCGATTGCCCTCGGCCAAGCAGTATGGCGGTATATCCTGACTCACGGCACTGGCTCCCGCTATCATAGCGTAATCGCCTATCTTTACGAACTGGTGTATCGGAGTCATGCCTCCTATGACCACAAAATCCCCAATCTCCACATGTCCGGCCAAGGTAGCCGCATTGGCCAAAATACAATGGTTGCCGATACGGCAGTCGTGTGCTACATGTACGTATCCCATCAAAAGGTTATGATCGCCTATGCTCGTTTTTCCCCCTCCCCCTTGGGTACCCGGATTTAAAAGCGTAAATTCTCGGATGATGTTGTGCCGTCCTATAATGAGCTCTACATCCTCACCTTTGTACTTGAGATCTTGCGGTATCGAGCCTACAACGGCATAGGAGAAAATTCTTGTCCCCTCTCCTATCAGCGTTTTGCCATAAATAGCGGCCCCGTGGGCTATATGACAGCCATCTTCTATTACGGCGTCTTTAGAGACAAAGACATTGGCGTCGATACGCACGTTTTTGCCAATCTTTGCCCCCTCTTCGATGATGGCTTGCGGCGAAATCATCACTTATCCACTATCATGGCTTTGAGTTCGGCCTCTGCCATCAAAGTCCCCTCTACATACGCTTCGCCTTTGAGTACCCAGATGTTTCCTCGATGTTTAAGGACGCTAAGATGATACTCCAATCTATCGCCGGGTCGTACGGGCTGGCGAAATTTGGCTTTGTCGATGCTCATAAAGTAGACCACTTTCTCTTTGGCGGCTTCTTGCTCCTCTTTAGAAGAGCTTTGAAAAGCCAATATCCCCCCAGCTTGCGCCATACCCTCGATGATCATCACCCCCGGATAGATAGGATGCCCGGGAAAGTGGCCCTCAAAAACCGGCTCGCTGATGCTTACGTTTTTATAGGCCTTGATACTTTTGCCCTCTTCCATCTCCACCACTCTATCCACCAGTAAAAAGGGGTAACGGTGAGGAAGAATTTTTTGAATTTGGATCACATCCAACATTATCCATCCTTTAGTATGAGCTCCTCTTTGACATCTTTATAGCTTGTAGCCTCGATATGGATCTCAAATTTTTGTGGAATTTTATCCAAAACTATTATCGGCGACAAACTATAAATATTTTCATCTATCTCTTGACGCACTCGCATCTCTTGATTTTGGTCTAAACCTTTGAAATAGAGCTCTTTGGTAGTGGCGAAATTTGTTTGTAAAAGTGTATTGAGCCATCGAAGCTCCACCACCCGTATCTCATCCCTGTTGGCATAGCCTATCCCTTTGTGGATAAATTCGATTTTGGCCTTTGCATATTCTCGCCGCAGATGGGAGTATGAGAGGATGTAACTAGGCACCACCACTTTTTGGATACGCACAAAGCCTCGAAGTAGACGATAGTTTAAAAAGCGTTTGCGCACGATCGTATACTCTACACCTTTTTGCTCTAATTCCATACGCTTTTGATAAAGAGCGAGCCGCTCCTCGATTGAGGCTGGGAGGATCTGTTTGTGTAGCGCACATATCATCTCGTCCATGAGTTGATTTTTGGCCTCTCGTTGCAAAGAGAGCCCAAAAAGACAACCGCAATAGTCTTGGCGGTAGAGCCGCTCCTCTTTAGTCACTCTGGCTTGTTCTTGGGTACCCCCGCCGCTTCTATAATCGACAAAGACAAATTGCGTCCCAAGCTCTTCATCCACCGCTTTGGCGCTTTTTTTGAGCTGCTCTTGGGATTTGAGAGGACTTACGAGCAGCGTAGTAGTGTAGCGCTCGATCCCAAGCTCTTTGGCCTTTTTGGCCGCATTTTTGAGCCGCTTGTCGAAGCAGACCATACACCTCGCCCCTTTTTCTGGCTCCTTTTCTAGGCCTCGTACGGCCTCTAGCCACGATTCGTAATCGTATGGCCCCTCCAAAAGAGGGATGCCAAGTTTTCGACAGCTTCTTTGCACATCCAAAAAACGCAGCCGATATTCGCTATACGGATGGATATTGGGGTCATAAAAGTAGCCTACGAGCTCTTTGCCGTACTCCTTTTGGAGCCGCTGTAAAAAAAAGTGGCTATCGACGCTACAGCAAATGTGTACGAGCATCTTACTCATCAAGCTCCTTTATCCACATATTCGCTTTTATATCGCTAGCCATACGCCAATCCCCTCTAGGACTCAGAGCGATTGTGCCTACTTTTACCCCGTCTGGCATCGCGTCACGCTTAAACTGATTGGCAAAAAAACGGCTCAAAAAGATTTTAAGATACTTTTTAAGCTCTTGATCGCTATATTTTTGACCAAAAGCGAGCTTGGCGATATACAAAAGCTTTTTGGGTCTGGCTCCATATTTTACGAAATGGTACAAAAAAAAGTCGTGTAACTCATACGGACCGATGATCTGTTCCGTTTTTTGAGTGATCTCTCCCTCTTTTGGCGGCAAAAGCTCTGGAGAGATGGGACGATCGATGATGGCTAGCAGCGTCTTGGCAAGCTCTGGCTCTTGACTTGCCACCCACTCGATCACATAGCGCACCAAAGTCTTGGGCACTCCCGCATTGACATGATACATCGCCATATGATCGCCATTGTAGGTAGCAAAACCCAAGGCTATCTCGCTCAAATCTCCCGTACCCACGACGATGCCGCCTACCATATTGGCCTTATCCATCAAGATCTGGGTGCGCTCTCTGGCTTGAGCGTTTTCAAAAGTTATATCAAAGCTTTCTAGATCATGGCCGATGGCTCGCAGATGTTGCCGCACCGCATCGGTGATATCGATCTCTTCAAAATGGACTCCAAGCCCCTGACATAACTTCTGGACGATTTTTATCGTCTCTTGGGTGGTGCCGGGCCCGGGCAAGGAGAGGGCGAAAATATCCGTTAGAGGTTTAGCGAGTTTTTTACACGCCTCCACGCATACGAGCAAAGCCAGCGTAGAATCAAGCCCCCCGCTCACTCCAATGAGGAGTTTGGGGTCACCGATATGGGCGATGCGCCGAGCCAGCGCCGTAGATTGGATGGAGAATATTTCGGAGCAAACCTCTTCTTTTTTTGCTTTTTGACTCGGTACGAACGGATGGGGATCGTAATATCTTGTACGCCCGTCGCTAGGCATTGGCTCGCCAAGCTCTACTATCCGATAAGAGGGCTTGGGGGCGTCGGCAAAACTCGTCTCAGCCCGGCGCAGCGAGCGGAGTTTATGGATATCGATATCGGCGACGCAGCCACTATCTTCTAGAGCAAATCTCTCTCCCTCGCTCAACAAAACGCCATTTTCGGCAATGAGGGTAGCTCCCCCATAGCATAGATCCGCACCGCTCTCCCACGCACCGCTACTAGCATATACATACGCGGCGATACACCGAGCGCTTTGGTTTTGTACCAGCTGCTTTCGGTAAGCGTGCTTGCCAACTAGCTCGTCACTGGCCGAGAGATTAAAAAGTAGCGACGCACCGCCGGCAGCTTGAGAGGAGGAGGGGGGAAGTACGCTCCACAAATCTTCGCATATCTCGATCCCAAAACGCACCTCCCCAGATTCAAAAAGCAGATCCACGCCAAAAGGCGCTCCGAGCAATGTGGCGTTTTTTATATCTTGACCGCTGCTAAACCATCGCTTTTCGTAAAATTCTCGGTAATTGGCCAGATAGGTTTTGGGTACGATCCCTTGAATCTTGCCCTCATACAGCACTACGGCGCAGTTATAGAGTCTATCCTCATACCACAAAGGAGCGCCTACGATAACGATATTCTCCATCACGCTGCTGGCTAATTTCTGCACTCCTTGCACCACCCTTTGGGCTACATTTTCTTGATAAAAGAGATCTTGGAGGGTGTAGCCAGTAAGAGAGAGCTCGGGAAAAAGGATAAAAGCGCTCTTTTTATGCAGATGGATCAAAGAGCGCAGGCGCTCCACATTGGCCTCTATATTTGCCAAAAAGAGCTTTGGAGAGAGGGCGCTGACTCGATACAGACCAAACATCTACTCTTTATTTTCCAAAATTTCGATTTTTTCTATCACGTCGTTTTGATCGATCATATCTAGCGTCATGAAAGAGCTGGCGTCATCTTCGGGGATTTGGCCAAAGACTGTATGCATACCATCGAGATGCGGACAATCCACAAAACAGATAAAAAACTGGCTACCACCCGTATCCTTGCCGGCATGGGCCATACTTATCGCTCCTCTTTTGTGTTTGTGGGTATTTTTCTCGGTTTCGCACGGGATCGCCCAGCCCGGTCCTCCTCGTCCCGTTCCCTCGGGACATCCTCCTTGGGCCATAAAGCCTTTGATCACCCTGTGAAACTTCAACCCGTCATAAAAGCCCTCTTTGGCCAGATGGGCGAAGTTGGCCACGGTGTTTGGTACCTCTTCGGGAAACAGCTTGATCCAGATATCGCCCTTGCCCTTTACTTTTATCTTTGCCCATTGATACTTTTGGAGCTCCTCTTGCGGCAGATCGTAGGTTTTGAGTTTTTTGCCAAATATGTTTATCATCCATTTTCCTTGTCAACGAGATTGTATGTATGGTTTAATTTTTAAAAGCGGCCATTTTATCCTATTTTATCTTATCCTTTGTTACAATTGTATAAATTTTGCAATTATAAGGATAAATAATGAACAAGTTCCTCCTCTCCTCTATGATCTTTACCCTCGCCGCTTTTGGGGCGGCGTACAAAATTCCAGAGCAATCGGCTAGAAGCATCGCCCTTGGTGGCGCTTATGTGGCCGGGGCCGAGGATGCGGACGCCGCTTATTTCAATCCGGCCAATATGAGCTTTATGCCAAATAAAAGCTTTTTTGAACTAAGCACGACCGCCATCTATCTCCCCTCGATCCGCTTTAAGGGCAAAGTCTACTACCCTTTTGAGGGCACCCTCAAACAAGCAAACGCCAAAAGCAAATCAGAAGCTTTTTTGGTCCCCCATATGCACTGGGTGAGCAAGGAGTACAAAGGATTGCGATTTGGTCTTAGTCTGGTCACTCCAGCAGGTCTTTCAAAGCGCTGGCACAGCCAGCCCCAGATTTGGAGCGCGGAGGAGTTTACTCTTAGAGTAGGCGAGATAAATCCGAGTTTCTCGTACAAATTGAGCGATACGCTCAGCATCGGCGGGGGCATACGCGCACTGTACAGCGACGGCAAAGTCAAGGTCAAATATCCCCATCTTTTTAAAGAGGATATGAAAGGCGACACCGATTTGCGATGGGGATACAATCTAGCCCTCTCCTACCGCCCAGATCCCCAGATTACCCTCGCCACCACTTTTCGCTCCAAAATCGGGCTGAAAGAAAAAGGACACGCAACGGGATATTTGGGGGCTTTTTTATTAACAAAAGATCCAAAAGATCTTAATACCCTCATCCCCTACCATACAGCGGCAAAGGTGACGGTCCCATTGCCTTCTACATGGACGCTTGCTGGAGCGCTTCGTATTAGCCAAACAACCAAAATAGAGCTCACATACGAGCGGACCTTTTGGAGCGAATACAAAACCCTCGATTTTGATTTTGACGATCCAAGCGTTGAAGCGGTACTTGGCCGTCCAAAAGCCAAAAACTGGAGAGATACCAACACCTTCCGCATCGGTATTACCCACAACAGCAGCGCAAAACTTACTACGATGGTAGGTTTTGCCTACGATCAATCCCCCGTACCGGAGAGCCGGGTAGGCTTTGAGCTGCCAGACGCAGACGCTTATATCCTCTCCTTGGGGGCGCTTTATAGTTACAGCGATAGGCTGCGTTTTGGTATAAGCTATCTTTTTGATTACAAAACGGAGCGTACCATCTCCCCAGCCGCTCGCAACAATAACGGCATCGTAGGAAAATTTGACGAGGGTAACGCCCACTTGCTCAATTTTTCTATAGCGTATAGGTATTAAGATGTTCGATTACCGCTACAACTCCTTTTATGAGGTGCTTCGTCATCACGCCACCACCAGACCCAAAGCTCCCGCCTATTTTGTGGGGGATCAAAAAGTCCATTTTAAAAAAGTCTTGCTCAAAGTCGATACTTTCGCTAGATTTTTAGAGCTTTTGGGTATCCGTAAAGGGGATAGGGTGGGACTTTTTTTGGCCAACTCATTAGAGTTTATAGTAGCGCTTCTTGCTATCCAAAAGCTTGGAGCCATCCCCGTGCCCATCAACAACTTCTTAAAAGAAGAGGAGGTCCACTACATCCTCAACGACTCTGAGGCCAGACTCCTTGTGGCTAGTGCCCAATACTCCAAAGAGCTGCAAAATGTTTTGGCCAAAACGGATGTAGAAAAGATTATCTGGGAGGGAGAGTATAACGGACTGGATGAGCACAACATAGCCTTTAGCGAAATTTTAGCCAATCTACAATCCCATGAAAAGATGACGCCCAAAACAGACATTGACGATATCGCTTTGCTTATCTACACCTCGGGTACGACCGGCAAACCAAAAGGAGCGATGCTCAGTTATCGTAACATTTTTTCAAATATTCTTGGCATCGAGCAGCTGCTGCGCATCACCCCAAAGGAGCGTTTTATCGTCTATTTGCCAATGTTTCACTCCTTTACCCTCACGGTTACGGTACTGATGCCGCTCTACTTTGGCAGTCCCGTAGTCATTATCCGATCTATCCGACCCTTTTCAAACATCATCAAGCAGATGCTCCTTAGACGAGTCACCATCTTCACCGGCGTACCCGACGTTTACAACGCTCTATCGAAAGCGAAGCTGCCTTGGTACTTTCATTGGCTCAACAGAGTCAAATTCTATGTCAGCGGTGCGGCCCCTTTGCCAGAGGAGACACTGCGCCGCTTTTCAAAAAAGTTTAAAAAAGGAAAACTACTCGAGGGGTATGGACTAAGCGAATGCTCGCCCGTCGTGGCGGTCAATCGTCCCAACAAACAAAAGCCAAAATCGGTGGGCCCGGCCATTCCGGGGGTACAAGTCAAAATCGTGGACGAAGATATGGTTGAGCTGCCCAAAGGCCAGATAGGAGAGATCATCGTCAAGGGCGACAATGTGATGCAAGGATACTGGAAGCGGCCGGAGGCTACGGCTCAGACCATTGTAGGCGGATGGCTTAAGACGGGAGATCTGGGGTATATGGACGAGGATGGCTATATCTTCATAGTCGATCGCAAGAAAGACCTCATCATCTCCAAAGGGATCAACATCTACCCCCGAGAGATCGAGGAGGTACTTATGAGCAATCCCCACATCAAAGCCGCCGCCGTCATCGGGGTCAAAGACGATAAAAACGGGGAGGTGCCCGTAGCCTATGTGGAACTAGAAAATGGAGCCGATATGGATGAAATGAGCATCAAGCGCTACCTAAAAGAGCATCTGGCCAACTTCAAAGTCCCAAAAGCGGTCTATATCGTGGAGGAGCTGCCCAAAAACGCCACGGGCAAAGTACTCAAACGAGTCCTCAAAGAGCGTTTGGCAAAGGAGAGCGCATGAAAATAGCCGTAGTCGGAGGAGGCGGCGTGGGCGGGTATCTCGCCGCCAAGCTTGCTCAAGTATGCGATGTGGATCTTATGAGCTCCTCTGCAAAGGAGCTCATCCTCATAGAAAATGGCCAACCCAAAAAAGTGGAGCTGCCCATCTACTCCACCCCACCCAAAGGCACAATCTACGACGGCGTGATTTTCGCCGTCAAAAGCTATGTACTAGAAGATGCGGCCAAAAAGATGCTGCCCCATATCGGCGAGCATACCATTATCTTGCCGCTGCTCAACGGCATTGAGCCCTATTTGAAGCTTAAAAGAGTGCTGCCAAAGGGCCGATTGCTCAAAGGAGCGATCTATATCGTCTCTAATAAAACGCCCCAAGGTATCCAAATCAAGGGCAAAGGGGCGATGGTGGTGACCGAGCCAAACCCTTTGGCAAAATGTCTAGAAAAAGCCGGCATCAAAGTCAAAACTCCAAAAGATATCGACAAAGCGATTTGGCAAAAGTATCTATTCATCGCCGCAACTGCCGCACTCACTACGCTTTATGAGGCAGATTTTGGCACTATTGCCAGCAACCATATGGACGAATTTCAAGAACTTTTAGAAGAGATTGCCCATATAGCGCAAAAGGAGGGGATCGACATCACCCAAGAGGATATCCAAAGGGCGGTGGAGCTGTTGCAAAAATCTCCACCCGACTCTAAAACCTCAATGCAGCTCGATTTTGAAAAAGGAGCTCCTAGTGAGGTGGATAATCTTCTTGGCTATCTCGCTCCCAAAAGTTCTAGATTGGAAGCTCTTTACAAAGCTTTGCTACGCAAGGCCTCATAGTAGAGTTGGGCGAGACGCTCCTCCCTAAGTCCCAAGCTTTGAGCCAACTCTTTAGCTGCATCAAACTCCCCACGCTCTAAAGCTTGGGCGATGCGTAAAAGTTTTGCGTAAGCGTTCTCCTCTCCCAACAAAGCGGCTTCAACCTCTCGATCCAAAAAAGGCATCTTCGCTATCACCTCTTGGGTACGCATACCCAAAAGTGGCTCGACAAGGGACAATACCCCCGTCAAGTAGGCTTTTTCCGCATCAAGACCGCACTCTTTGGCCGCTTTGGACATAAACTGGGCTCGGATTTTTGCGCTTTGCAAAAGGGCGTTGTTGTTTGGGTCTGGCTCATTGTTGGCATAGAGCATCAACAGCAGCCATTTGCGAAGATTATCCACGCCAAGATACAACAGGGCTTGGCGTACGCTGCTAATGGGGCGACGCAGAGCGAAAAAACTCGAATTAATAAGCCGCAACAATCCAAGGGCTAAATCGGGCTCTTCCTTGAGCGCTTGGACGATCCTATCGGTTTGATTGGGATCTATGGCTAAAATCTCTAAAATTTTTAATTTGGCGGGATTGATGGTTTTGGTAGCGTGGAGTTGAGGTTTTGCGAAATAGTAGCCTTGAAAGAGTTCAAAGCCCAACCCCTTGAGCTCGTGATACACCTTTTGGCTCTCTACTTTTTCGGCCAAAGCCCGTACTCCATACCGACGCAAAACCCCAAGGGCTTGCGCGAAAGTGCTTGGATCGTTTCTAGGATCGAGCATATCAAACTTGATGATGTCAAAAAACTCTATGAACTCCTCTAAATTTTTTAGGGTCGAAGCGTTGCAGATAAAATCGTCCAACGCCAAGCTCCATCCTTCCCTACGAGCCTTTTGTACAAGGGGTTTTGCGCTCTTAAGATCCACACTCTCAAGCACCTCTATCACAAACTGCTCTTTTGGCAAAAGCTCTAGAATCTGTGTGGAGAGCATCTTTGCGTCCACGTTGATAAACCCCTTTTTGCCCATTAAAAGGTCGTTAAAATCCACAGAGTGCAAAAGGGCCATAAGGGTATGGCTCGTCGCTTGCATATCGTCAAATTTTTGATTGGCTAAAGGACTGCTGGGCCTATAGAGCAGCTCATAGCCGTAGATCCTCTCCTCCTTGTCCAAAATAGGTTGTCTAGCCAGCAAAAGCTCGGTATGCATCACTCCCCTATACCGCAAAGCTTCAGCAGCGCTTTGCTACTGGGTTCTCTCTTGGCAAAAGCTTGAAAACTCTCCATCGCCGGGCGGCTTCCACCTTTGCAAAGCACCTCTTGCAAATAGCTCTGGGCTATCTCGTCGTTGTAGATGCCATTGTCCACAAACATGAAAAAGGCGTCGGCACTGAGTACCTCCGCCCACTTGTAGCTGTAGTACCCAGCCGCATAGCCGCCGGCGAAGATATGGCCAAAGCCCCACTGGAATTTGTTGTAGCTTGGCGTTGGCACCACGCTCACCCTCGCTCGCACCTCATCGAGCACCTTTTGCACATCCACGGGCCATTCCATATGCACCAGCATATCGAACAGCCCAAACTCTAACTGACGCACCATCGCCATAGCGCTTTGGAAATTTTTGGCCCGTTTGAGGTTGGCGATCATCTGCTTTGGCAGAGGCTCGCCCGTTTGGTAATGCTTGGCAAAGAGCCCCAGCACCTCCTCTTCGTAGGCGAAATTTTCCAAAAACTGGCTGGGAAATTCCACCGCATCCCACTCCACTCCCGAGATACCACTGACCGCCGGCTCTTTGACCTCGCTGAGCAGATGGTGCAAGGCGTGCCCCATCTCGTGAAAGAGGGTCACCACATCGTCGGGACGCAGCAGGCTTGGCTGATTATCGGTAGCTGGAGCGAAATTGGCCACGATGTAAGCCACAGGATGGACCACCTCGCCATTTTCGTCGATATGGTGAGTGATCCACTCATCCATCCAAGCACCCCCACGCTTACCCTCTCTGGCCTCTAGATCCACATAGAGCCGTCCCACCAGCCGATGGGGCAAGGATATCTCGTAGCAGCTTACGCTTGGATGCCAAACGGGTGTCTCCACACGCTCGAAGCGAAGTCCAAAGAGCTTGTGCAAAAAGCCAAAGAGGCCTTGCACGGTCGCCTCTTTTTCAAAATAGGGTTTGTAGGCCTCGTCGTCTACGCTGTATCTAGCCGCTTTGAGCTTCTCACTCCAATAGGCCACATCGTAGGCTCGTAGCTCATAACTGGCTCCATTTTCCTTGGCAAAAGCCTGAAGCTGCTCAAACTCCCTTTTAGCCTGAGGACGGCTTTTGGCGGCTAGCTCTTCCAAAAACTCTACGACCACCTCCGGACTCTCGGCCATCTTGGTCTCGAGGCTTAGCTGCGCATAGTTTTCAAATCCCAACAAATTGGCCTTTTTGTGGCGAAGCTCTAAGATTCGGTAGATTAGCTCCTCGTTCTGGGGCGCTCTGGTCACATAGGCTTTGTAGAGCTCCTCACGACGCCGGCGGTTTGGGCCATAGGTCATGTAGGCGATGTAGCTGGGCTGTTTGAGAGTAAAACGCCATCCATTTTCCACTTTGGCGCTTTGGAGCAGACTTTCTGGCATCCCCTCCACATCCTTTGGGTCGGTGAGGATCATCTCGTACGCATCGGTGGCTTTGAGCAGATTTTGGGCAAAAGCGCTACTGAGCTCACTCAGCTCCACATTGATCTTTTTGAGCTCCTCCTTGGCCGCCTCGCCCAGCGCCACGCCGCTAAGCTCAAACTCCACGAGCATATCGGTGAGCACCTTCTTTCGCTCGCCCTCTAGCTCTTCGTGCTCCTTTACAAATCGTAGCCCCTTGTAGAGCTTTTCGTTTTGGCCAAGCTCGGTATGATACGCCGTCAGATGGGGCAAGAGAGCGTTGTACACCTCCTCCGTTTTAGGAGAGTTCTTGACATAGTTGAGGTGGGAGATTGGACTAAAATAAAAGCCAAGCCTCTCCTCCATCAGCTGCAAGGGCCGTACGAAATTGTCGTAAGTCTTCTCTTCGATTTTCAAAAGCTCTTGGATCTTTTTCCTGTTTTCTTCGATCGTTTGGAGCACCAGCTCCTTTTGACGATCGAGATTCTCTTCCGTGACGGTAAACTCAGGAAAACCCATCACCCCTCCTTATTTTTTTTGCTATTATTGTAGCGAAGAAGATTGGACAAAGGAGGCATGTCAACTACCTCCCCGTAAACGGGGAGGCTTGGAGGTATGCTAAGCCGCTAAATCGCCTAGCCTGAACCTCTGTGGATGGTTGACGCACCCGTACCGGGTAACATAAAGAGCCTCAAGCTCCCTATGCAGCCCGTTGCTTTTAAAGTACTTGACTAAAATATTCGCCGCACCGTTGACGTCGGCGTTCAGGAGATAGCCTTGAGCGGATTTGTACAAACCTCTTTTGATACGCCTGCCGCTTCCTTGATAGGAGATCGTACTATCATAGGCAAGTGGCATATCGTCCTTGTCCAAAAAAGAGGCTTTAGAAGTGTAGCTCTCGTCTTGATGGACGACGGTTATGCCGTATTCTTCGCATTTGGAGGCAAGCTTTTGCTTGAATTTGTAGTAGGGAATGGCGACAAAGTTTTGATTGTTCGCCTTGCCGATGTCGATGTTTTGCTTGCTTCCGCTAAAGTCTCCGAGTACAATGGTAGTTATGTTGTGCTTGAGGGCATACTTAACGATATGCTTGACGGCAAGATTGAAGAAGTTGTTGATGCGGTTGTCTCTTCTTTGGCTCAAGGCTATGAGGTTGTGAGGATATTTGTATCCTTGCCTGTCGTAGATAGATTGCAAGTAGGCTTTGCGCT
>WGAT01000011.1 GCA_015494715.1 Campylobacterota bacterium | reverse complement strand
TCTGGATCGTTGTCTTCTGGTGGGATGCCCGGGCCGTAGAAGTCGTCGTTGAGATGCTCGACCTTTTGATCACCCGCAAAGAGCATCAGCCGTCCCGTACCGTTAGTGGTGCGATCGAGTATTGTCAAAAACTCCCCCTTTTTATTTGGAGGCACATCTGCGGGGATAAGGCCGTTTAGATCACTATTTTGCATCTTCTCCTCCTTTGTCGTGATTGTTGAATAGATCGATATTGCGCTTTTGGTACCACTGCAATATATACTCCCACGCCTCTTGAGCACTCTCTTTAAAGGTAAAAATATGCAGATCCTCCGCGTCTATCGTGCCCTCTTCGACCAAAAATTTAAAATTGATAAGTCTATGCCAATACTCCTTGCCTACAAGGACTACGGGAATTGGTTTGTTTTTATGGGTTTGGATGAGTGTGAGGGTCTCAAAAAGCTCATCTAGTGTCCCAAATCCTCCCGGAAAGACTACAAGAGCGCAAGCCCGATGTAAAAAATGGAGTTTTCTAATTGCAAAGTAGTGAAACTGAAAGCAAAGTTCTGGTGAGATATAAGGATTGGGAAACTGCTCGTGGGGGAGCTGGATATTGAGCCCTATGCTCTTAGCGCCTACGTCAAAGGCCCCTCGGTTGGCTGCTTCCATGATCCCAGGGCCCCCTCCGGTCATGAGAGTGAGGGTATTGTCTTGGGGACCTTTGCCCGATTGGCCCACCAGTTGTCCAAACTTTCTGGCCTCTTCGTAGTAGATACTCTTTTCGACCATCTTCTCGGCGGTGCGCAGGGCTCTAAGCAGCTGCTTGGAATCGGGACGCTCCTCCACCATCTTTTTAATTTTTTCCAACTCTTTGAGAGCGGTTGCCGGCTCTTTGATCCTAGCACTCCCAAAGACTACGATAGTGCGTTTGATGCCGTGACGCTTCATGATGAGCTCTGGTTTGAGATAGTCTAGTTGGAGTCGTACGCCTCTTGTATTGTCGCTGCGTAAGAAATCTACATCCTCTATGGCCAGCTTATATGAAGGGCTTTGGAATATGCGCTCTAAAAGTTTTTCTACATTTGGTTCTTCCTCTTTTGCCTTGGGATGTTGGCAAGGAAGCTTTTTCATAACAAACTCCTTGAAATTTCTACAATCTTAGGGGATATAATCGTAAGCATACCCAAAATTATTAACCATACGGCGGCTACTTTTGGTCTATTATGGCCAAAAAGCAGAGCGTAGAGGGCTTTGAGTAGATTATTTGAGCCACTAGCAATAAGAATAGCTGATGCGATATCCCAGTGCGTCAGAGTATACTTACCGGTCAAAAGGGAGAGCACAAAAGGATCGATATCAGTAAAGCCGATGATAAAAGAGAGAAATTGTAGGCCTAAATTGCCGTAGTGGGAGACGACGAAGTTGGTCAATACCATCATCAGCACAAAAAGAATCGCAAAACTAAAGGCAGTTCCAAGCTCTAAAGGATTGCGGTCGTCGATAGGGGCTTGGGAGATATCTTGACTCTTTGTATAAAGTACAAAAGCGATGAGACTTCCGATAAAAAAGAAACCAAGCATCGGGAGAGTGAGCAGTTTTGCCACTTTGAAATTAAAAATATAGGTAATGATGAGGAGCCGCACATACATCATCGCAGTAGCCGCTACGATGGCGGCGTTGATGACACCCGGAGCGATCTGGCTCTTTCTGGCCAACACTACGGTAGTAGCGGTGGAGGAGTAGAGGCCGCCCAAGATCCCAGTAACCAAAAAGCCTTTGTTTTTGAAAATATACTTTTGGGCTATGTAGCTGCCGTAGCTAATACCTGAGATAACGACAACTACGAGCCAGATCTTGAAAGCTGAGATATGAAGATAGGGCAAAGGAGTATCTGGTAAAAGTGGCAGGATCACGGCGCTAAGGAGCAAAAACTTCCCAAGCGTCTCGAATTCTTCCATATTGATTTGCTCGAAAAGGTAGCGAAGAGCCCGATTGGCATTCAGTAAAAAGACGATCAGGACAAAAAGGAGGGTCGGCATCCAGATATCAAACAGCTCGATCGATGGCCCAAAGCTATAGACCAAAGTGATGAGCAAATAGGAGATGATGGAGGAGCGATTTTTTTGGAGTTTGTGTATGTAATAGCTCAGGTAGATCCCTGTCAAAGCCAAAAATCCGGCCAGATAGAGCCACAGATCGATACGATAGAAAAGATAGCCTAAAATTCCAATAAAGGTAAATGTGCGAGTGGAGCCTATGTGGGTGCGTTTTTGGGCCTTGGCAAGGCGGTAGGTCTTAAGCTCCAGACCTACCAAAAAGGCCAATACCCCCACATACAAAAGATGGACGAGCTCCTTTGGCACGAACTCCATCAGATCACCTCGATCCCTTTGACTCTGCGGTAGTATTTGAGTACCGCCATTTTCACCACATCGTTGAAAACGAACCATGTCAGAGCGTATGCCCACACAAAAAGTGCCCAATCCCACCCCATTGGCGTCATGAGCCAACCATAGACACCGATAATCGTTCCTATAACGGCAGTAAAAAAGGTGGCGAAAAAAAGGATCCACGACGGCCAAGGCTTTTTGAAAAACCAGTCATCGATAC
>WGAT01000010.1 GCA_015494715.1 Campylobacterota bacterium | reverse complement strand
GAAACGTTTCGCTGCGCAAAATCTCGTCCAATTCACTCAAAAGATTGTAGTGGCGTTTGGCCAAAAAGGCTATTTGCGTAAACTCCCCAAGCGTTGGAAACTCGCCGCTTTCGCTAAAAAGCAGCACGGGACAGACACCAAGATCATGCGATCCGCTCTCAAGGAGATTGTAGTTGGTATCGTATATGCGCCACTCCGTTTTATCGAAATACTTAATGATCTCTTGTCTATTTTCGTTTTCAAGAGTCGAGTTGTCCACAATATCGCTATAGGCGATAAACTCGAAGCGTCCAAAGTAGTCCATTTTGTAGCGAAGGACTCGCTCTGGCTCTATCGCCACAAAATATGGAAAGTTTCGCCCCTTCATCTGCTTGCCAAAGGCGTCGCCTGCGCTTCTTGGAGCGTCTACAAGCAGCAAAGCGCAGCCTCTCACTTTAGCCATCTTTGCAAAATTTGACATAAAGACGTCGATGGTGTCGCCTCTGTTGTCGCAGTCGTCAAAGATTTTTTTGATTATGGCGTTGGAACCGCTTCTTGTGGGCGTGTTTTTAAAAATGTAGCCAACATATCTATGCACCTTTGGCGCAAATAGGTTGACATAGTGGGCGATGCGCTGGCGCTCTTGGTACTTTTCGTCGCTCTCCCTTGGGTATCGCTCGATATACCTGCCGTCCAAAAAACCGCCGACTCCTTTGAACGCCTCATTGGCAAATTGCCACACGATCTGACATTCGGTTAATTCCATTACGCATCCTTTATAATTTTTTCAAGATTTTCCATCGTCTTTTGCAACGCCGTATGCAAAAAATCGTCCCCTCGATAGCCCGGATGGCGTACCCGTTTGGCAAAAACGAACTCATCCAAATTTTTGGGGCTAAAGCGGAGGGCTTTTTTCCTCTTTGGCTCTATGATGTGGGGACGTGTGCCAAAGAGCACAAAGGCGACGTAGTTGATGCGTTTGCCCTTCCAAGAGACCATCATATTGGCGTCGTCGACGCCGACTTCAGCCTCGAGGTGTCCTACTTTTTTGTATATGTTTTTTTCAAGCTGCCCTTTTCTAAAATGCGGGCGGGCGTAGAATTTGACGTTTTCAAAAAGAGCCTCTGAGACCGCATCGATCGCCTCTTGCGCCCGCTCTTCATCCATCTCTTCAAGCAGATGGAGCGTCTCATCAAGATGCTGGATGCTAATTTTCACCGAGATCCTTTATCTTTACTCGAATGATGCCCGCTTTTATGGTATTGAGTCTATCTTCATCTGTAATGACGTTGAGCAGCTCTATTTTATAGGGCAGCGCAAACAAAGAGCGCTTAATGAGCGTGGTGGTATCGAAAAACTCCCTGTAAAGAGCCTCTACGTCGTTTTTTTTATCAAACCCCACCACAATCTGTACCACCAGATCGCTCAAAGCCCCTCTGTCGATCTCTTCTTCTACTACAATCCTGCAAAGCGGGCAGTTGATCGCCTTATCCGCTCCCTTTTCAAGCCCGATTTTAAGACTTTTAAAGCCGATTGGCTCCAAAACATGTTTGATGCGCTTTAAAACCATATAGATATCCGTCATCTCATCCCCTTGCTATATCGATGGTAAAGACTTCACTACCCGTACTTGTGGCGAGCTTCAAAAAATGCTCGTATTCTCCCTTGTAAATTTCATACTTCGCCCTCATCCCTTCGCTTTCAAGCTGCAACCTTGCAAGCTTCATGTAGACCAAAGCCATGGTGAGCTTTTGGAGGTAGTAGTTGTCGTCGATGTTGAGCTTGTTGAGCACGAAGTTGTACTTTTCAGCCTCTATATTTTCTATAGTTTCACTCTCAACACCGCTAATCATAAAGCTGTCGTCATACTCGTAAATCATTGCAAAGCCTTTTTTGCAAAGTATAAGAGCCGAAATATGCGCTTTTTTCCAAAAAACGCCAAATCGGCTCGCTACCATTTAAGAAACGCCGAAAAAGGAGAGCTATGAAGGAGCTTTTACAAAAGCTGCTAAGCGAAGAAAGAATCACAAAAGAGGAGATGGATGCGCTTTTGGCTGCGCATGCTAAAGAGCTTGAGCAGACAAAAGCGAAGTATGAAGAGATGCTCCAAGAGTTTGAGGGCAAAAACTACGAAGAGCAGATCAAAGAGCTCGAAGAGCGCATCCAAAAGGCAAAAGAGGAGGGAAAAGCGGAGCTTATACCTGAGCTTGAGAAGCACAAAAAGATGATTGAAGAGCTCCAAGAGCAAAACAGGCAAAAAGAGCAGACCATCAGGCAGTTCAGGATCGCAAATGCCGTGCGCAAAGAGCTTGGCAAATACAAACCTCTCGATCCGCAGGCGGTCGAAGAGCTGCTCATTCACAAAACAAGCGTGGATGAAAAGGGCAATGTCGTCTTTGAGGGCGAAAAGCCTCTCGAAGAGGGGATAAAAAGCTACTTTGAAGCGCACCCCAACCTCTTAGAGCCAATCGGCAAAGGGGGGAGCGGAAGTAGCGGCGTAAGAAGCGGGTTTGCGGACAACACACTTACCGCCAGACTTTTGAGGAAAAAATTCGCATAAGGAGTAAGAAATGCCAAAAGTACAACTGCAAGACATCTTCCAAGCCGAGCTTTGGACAAACGACGTTATCAACGAAGCTCCAGTGCTGCAAAACATTTTAAACAGCGGGCTTTTTAGAACAAACGCAGAGCTTGAACGTGTGGTAAACGCTCAGGCTGCAGGCAGCAGGTTTGAGTTGCCATATGTAGACGAGCCAGACTATACAGAGCCTACCATCATGGACGATAGCGACGATCTGATTGCGCCAGAAAAAGTGAGCTGGGCGAATCAATTTGCAGTGCTTGGACTCTATGCCAAGAGCTACGAATACGCCAATATAGTAGAGCTTTTAGCAAGGGACAGCGACCCAGCAAGAGTACTCAGAGACATTCTTGGTAGCTACTGGGCGAAAGACCTGCAAGAGCGCATTATAGCCTCCATCACAGGTATTGCCGAAAAGGCTGGAAATGAATTGACGCTCGACGTCGCCGACGACAGCGCAGACGGAAGCGACGTAGTCCTCAATGCCTCCATCATCATCGACGGCGCAAGCCTTCTTGGCGATCATCAAGACAAATTTGAGCATATGTTCATCCATTCCAAAGTCTATGCGGACCTCAAAAAGCAAAACCTCATAGACGTCATCCCGCCAAGCGAAGAGGGGGCAAAGCCTATCGAGGTGTACGGAAATTATCGCATTGTGGTCAACGACAAGATGCCCATCGTCAACGGCACAAACAAGAAAAAGTACGTCACACTCATCGCCCAGCGAGGGATCTTTGCATACGCTGAAAAGCAGCTTGGCGACGATATGCCTGTGCTTGAGCTCTATCGAGATCCAAGAGCTGGAAAAGGAGCTGGAGTGTCGCAAATCATTGCAAGGCGAGGCTTTGTATTGCATCCAGTCGGATGGAGCTGGAAAAAGAGCGGCATGAGTCCGACGCTAAGCGATCTCAAAAACAAAACCAACTGGGATATGAAATTCCAGCCAAAACAGCAAAAATTCGTACGCATCATCACAAACTAAGGAGTAAACGATGGCGGTCAATAGAAACAGCGCACAAAACTACTTCCTTGGCGGGGGCGAGCTTTACATCAAGCTCCCAAGCAGCCAAAATTTCGAGTACTTCGGGCAAACGGACGAAGCGAAGGTAAGCTTCAAAATCGATAAAGTAGAGCATCAATCCAGCGAAGGGGCGATGCTCACGCCAGATCTTGAGGTCACAAAGTCCGTTAGCGCCGAAGTAACCATTCAAACAAGCGAGCTGAGCCCAAAAGTATTGGCTTTGGCGTTCAACGGCGACTATGAAGAGCTTACGCAAAACAGCGCAACAAGCAATGCGGTCGATTTTACTGCAGTCAAAGGCGGAGCGGTCTACGAGCTTGGCAAATATAAAGTAAAAAACGTTGTCGTCACCTACAATGACGGCAGTAACGACGTGGCGGCAACGGAAAACGCAGATTATAGCGTCGATTACGAGTTTGGTGCGATCGAAATTGCCACAGACGGCGTCCTTGTGGGCAAAGACATCCATGTGACATTTGACAACGAGGCTTACACCAAGACGCTCTTTAGAAGCCTCAACAAAACGAGCCAAGAGGTTGCGTTGCGCTTTGTCTCCAAACCGCTGCATGGAAAGCCAAGCAAAACTGACATTTTTAGGGTGATTTTGAGTCTCGACGGGGACTACAACCTCAAAAGCCCGCAAGATATTCAAAAAGTAACCCTCAAAGGAAAAGTCCTCAAAGACGGCTCAAGACCAGAAGGGGAGCAGT
Source organism: Campylobacterota bacterium (assembly GCA_015494715.1). Lineage (GTDB taxonomy): Bacteria > Campylobacterota > Campylobacteria > Campylobacterales > Nitratiruptoraceae > Nitratiruptor. Next base: position 13,925 of record WGAT01000010.1, on the reverse strand, counting down.
TCATCAAAAAAGAGGTGCTTAGCTAATGGAGCTTTTTCGAGCAAAAACCAAAGTGCCGTTTGACGAGAGAGAGGTGATCGTCCATGAGGTAAGCGTGGGGAGTTTCCTGCGCTATCTCAACGGCGAGTACAAAAGCGAAGAGGATTTTATTCTCGATAATACCGACTTGAGCGAAGAGGAGAAGCAAAGCCTCTCTATCGACGCCTATAACAAAATAGCAACCGCTTTTTTTGAGCTCAATAAAAAGCACTTTGAAGCAAAGGGCGAAAAAGCAGATAAAAAAAATAACTAAGCTTGTCTTCAAGCTCCTGCGCAGCGGACATCCCCACATAACCCATTATGGGCTTGGGGCGTTTGGGCTTGCGCTTGAGGAGCTCTACGAAGATATGAGCGAAACCCTCAAAAATACCTCCATAGCCGCACGCATAGCCTACTTTGCAGACGACGACGCATTCAAGGATTTCATCGATGTCAATCAGGGCGTTTGCCTTGATGAAGTAGAAAACTTCTCTCTCTAAGGAGTACCAATGCCAAACAATGAGCTTCTCATTAAGATTAAAGCCGACACCAAAAAAGCGGTCGAAGAGATAGAAAAACTCAAAGGCGAGATCAAAGAGTTTGCCAAAGAGGTCCAAACGGGCGATGTGAGCTTGCAAAAGAGCGAGGCGAGCTTGGCGAAATTTACCAAGAGACTAACGCAACTTGCCACAGCATATATGAGCTTTCAGGCCGTCAAGGGCGCAATCGGCGTCGTAGCCGACTTTGAGCAGTCCATCGCCAAACTTGGCGCAATCAGCGGAGCGAGTAAAGATAAACTAGAGGCTCTCAAACAAAAAGCCGAGGAGCTTGGCAAGTCGACTATGTTTAGCGCAAGCGAGGTTGCCGAAGGGATGAACTACCTCGCAATGGCTGGCTACAAGACAAAAGATATACTCGCATCCATCGGCGACGTGCTCAACCTCGCAGCCATTGGACAAACGAGCCTCGCAGAAGCTAGCGACATCGCCTCCAACATTCTCTCTGGCTTCAACCTTAAAGCAAGCGAGACAACCCGTGTGGTGGACGTGATGACCGCCACCATCACAAACGCCAACACCAACATCCCCGAACTTGGCGAGGCGATGAAGTACGTTGCTCCTCAAGCAAGAGCTTTGGGCGTCAGCCTCGAAGAGACGGCTGCAGCCATCGGCGTGCTCTCCAATGCTGGTATTAAAGCCTCTATGGCGGGTACTGGGCTCTCTACAATGCTTCTTAGGCTCTCCGCTCCAACGGGCAGGGCAGCCGACGCCATCAAAGAGTTAGGGATCAAGCTTTTTGATGCCAACGGCAAGTTTGTAGGACTCAAAAACGCTCTTTTGCAATTCAAAGAAAAACTCAAAGGGGCATCCCAAGAGATCAAAGCGCAGTATCTCACCGACATCTTTGGTATCGAGACGATGAAAACGGCGCTGACGCTTATAGACAGCGTGGATAGCGGATACGATAAGCTTTTGGCCAAAATCCAAAAGTCTACTGGGCTGACTAAAGAAAAAGTCAAACAGATGACGGATACGTTCAAAATGCACCTTAAGGAGCTGCAAAGCGCATTCGAGGGGCTTTTGATAGTCGTTGGCAACGATTTGCTGCCTGCTCTTACGAAATTTGTGGAGTGGCTGACAAAAGCGACTGCAGATGTGAGCAACTTTTACAAAGAGAACAAAGAGCTCATCAAGGTGATTGGCGAACTTGCGGCGGCTCTGTATGCCGTGGGCAAGACCAAAGCCGTTATCGAGGCGATCCTTGGCGCTCAAGCGGTCGCACGGATAGTTGCGGCAACAAAAGCTGTGGGCAGTCTCAAAGAGGCGTTTTTGCTTCTTGGCGGCGCCATCGCAAAACTTGCAAAGACAAACGCCCTCTTGCTGGCGCTCACCGCAGCAATCACGGGTGTGAGCTATGCACTAGACGAGTGGGAAGGAAGAATCGAGCGACTGGACGAAGCCACAAAAAAGGTCAATCAGAGTACGGACGATTTCAAAAAGCTCGTGGCAGATCTGCAAGCCAAAATGGACGGCGGAAAACATATCAAAGCCACCGCCGAAGAGCTAGAAAAGCTCAAAGAGCGCACAAAGGAGATGATACGGCTCAACGCCCGACGCATTCAGCAGCTCAGCCGTCTGTACGAAAAGGGCACGAGCGACAATGCGGCCCTCAAGCGCCAAATAGACGAGCTTGCCCACAGGAACGAGATACTGCTCAAGATATATGACAAGCTCGAACACACAAAGCCGCATGAAGGGGCGAAAAAAAGCGCACAAGAGGCTGCAAATGGCGTGCGGCTTTTGACCAAAGAAGAGAGAAAGCTCCAACAAGAACTCAAAAAGGCGCAACAAAAAGAGATCCAAGGGTTTGTACGCACATACCGAAGACGACTTGCGCAGCATAGCGCAACGATAGAGCGGCTCAGGGCAAAAGAGGTTGAGCTCAACAACAAAATCATAGCCCTCAAACAGGCATTGGTAAACAGGCTAAAAGAGATAGAGCGTCAAAGGCTCAACGCAATTGAGGACATCGAGAACAAAATCCACAACCTGCAGCTAGCCGGAGCGAGCGAGTATGAGCGCTTTGTGGACAAGAAGCGTCAAGCCGAGGAGCGATTTGCCAAAGCAAAAGAGGCTATCGCAAGGGGCGATCTGGCGCAGGCAAAGCGCTATATGAGCCAATATGAAGCGCTGCTCTCCTCCATAGCCAACACCGAGATCAAAGAGGGCAAAAAGGTCATCTTGAGCAAACAGCAAGCCGCAAAGGTGGCGATAGCAGGCTATCAAAAGCTCAAAGCTCTCGTCAACGGCTACTACGCCCTCGAAAAACAAAAGGCGATCGAGGCGCACAACCAAAAGATTCGCCAGCTCCAAGCGCAACTGCAAGCCACAAAAGCGCAGCTGCAACTAGAGCTCCAGCGGCTAAGCCTCGAAAAGCAGATGATCGAGCTGCTAACGGGCAAAAAGGTCTCCATAGACACCAGCGGGGCGTTGCAGGCGATCAGGCAGCTTGACAGCTAAATCAAGCAGCTCGACAGCCAGATCAAATCGCCCAAAAAGATGCAAGTGGACGCCGACACCAGCGCCGCAAAGCAGAAGGTGGAAAAAGAGACCAAAGCCTTTGAGAGCAAAAAAGTCACCGCCAAAGTGGACGCCGATGTGGAGGAGGCGAAGGGGAAAGTCCTAGGCGTTTTTGAGATAGTGGACAAAGAGAGCAAAAAAAAGCGGGTGATCACCTATTTGGCAGACGACAAGGAGCCAAAAAAGAAGCTGGTCGAGATAGACCAAAGAGCCAAAAATCTCAAACCGACAGTAGCCGTCAATAGCGATATCTCACAAGCGCTGGCAAATCTAAAAAAGATACCAAGACGAATAGTAACAGAGCACATCATTGTCCAAAAAGTAGTCCAGCAAAAAGCCACGGGCGGTCCGATAGGCTTCGCCGAAGGCGGCTCTTTGCGATTTGAGCGCAAAAGCGGTCGCATCCCGGGCTACGATCCGCACGACAGCGACGACGTGCCAGCACTGCTCACCAGAGGCGAGTTTGTGATCAGGCGAGACGCCGTGGCGCACTACGGCGACGGTTTATTGTGGGCGATCAACAACAAATCGATCCCAAAAGAGAGGCTGGCAAGGTTTGCAACGGGCGGATTGGTGCTGCCTCAGTACCCAAATAGGAGATCGTTTGGAGGGGGCGGATCGTTTGGAGACGGCGGATCGTCTGGAGGAGAGAGGCAGCGGTCAGAAAGGTCGCCGATTGATAGACTCATAGAGGAGCTGTATAAAAAAAGAGACATCCTTGTAGATATATTCAATCACTCCTATGACGCAGTCGTGGATATTAGTGACTTTCCGCAGCTAGCCAATGCGCCATGGTACAAAGAATCGCAGGCACGCGCTATAGTCATACACGACAGCTCTTACAAGATGATCGAGAGTATAGAGTCTAGCGCTCCAGTTTTAAAAGAAGACTACAACGATCTTAAGGAACAAATAGCGCAAATAGAGGATTCGGCTAGGGGCAAGGTGCTCTCTAAAAGCGAAAATGAGGAGCTCAAGGCAAAAATAAAATCTATCAAGGAAAAAATTGCCCAAGATGTGGAAAAAGCGAAAGAGTTGAAAAAAAGAGCCAACGACACCATTCAAAAGTTACAACGTATGCTGCTAAAAAACTCTATGAATAATTCTACAAGCACGGAAGAGAGTTATTTTCAATTTGCCAAAGGCGGCAAAGTCCCCGGCTACGGCGGTGGGGATAGGAATTTGGCGCTTTTAGAAGACGGCGAGTTTGTGGTGCGAAAAGAGGCTGTGGCGCACTTTGGAGCGGGCCTGTTTGAAAAACTCAACAACCTCGAGCTGCCAAAATTTAGGTGGGGCGGCGCCGTGGGGAAAGTAGCAGATTTTGGAAAAAAACAACCAAACGAAATGGTACAAATTAATTTTAGGATGCCAAGCGGCAAAAACTACAAAACCCAAGCGCCGTCTGAAGTGGCGAAAGCTTTGGCGATGGAATTGAAGAGGCTAATGTGAAAAGAGTGACGCACATAGGACCCGTAGAGCTTGACAACCCTTTGTTTGTCAAGGAGAGCTTTGCCCCCCAAAGCGTGCGGGCAAAGGCTTTTATGACCGTTGGCGGCGGGCTGACGGTATATGAGGGACCAAAGCGCCAAAGCGCCAACTATATCACGCTTGTTAGTCAAGATACCGGATGGCTAAAAGAGCAGACTATAGAGGCGATACGAGACCTTGGCGACGAGATTGGCGCAAGGGTGGAGGTGCGTTTGGGCGACGGCTCATCCGTGTGGGCTAGGTTTGCCCACGAAAAGGGCGAAGCTATCAAAGCCACGCCTCTTTTTGACGGCAGTATCTGGCACAAAGCGGAGATTGCGCTATGTCTGATCTGACGCTCTATAGATCCCATATAGACGAGTTTGACCCGACAAAAAACGGCGGCGGCATAACCGACGAGCAGATAGAAAGCGGCGTACTGGGGTCGCTCATGCCAAATCTTCGCCCACGCATTGCTGAGATTGGCGGCGAGCGGTGGGTGAAGTTTTTTATCAAAGCAAACATTGATATAGTCGATCTTGGCATAGACATAGCAAAACCCACAACCTGTCCCACCGAAGAGGTCTATCTCGCCCTTGGCACAGATAGCGACACCCAAAGCGATCTTGATCCAAACGTCAGGCTCTACGGCTGCTTTGAGATAGTCTCCATAGACGCCGATACAAAAAAGGTCGTTGCAGATCAAGACGTGAGCGCCTTCGTCAAAGCGGGCGACACGCTCTCGCTTTACTTTGACGATCCTACACGCATCGGCGGAGCGATCGTCAAGAGCGTAAACGCAAACGAGGTGACGCTAAAGAGCTTTGAGGGTTCGTTTGCGTCCGCAAAATACGCCGCAAGTTCTCTTTTTATCGAGAGGCTCGACGCAGGCGACGCTCAGGGAGTGTGGATAAAGGAGGTCGTAGAGCCTTTGACGAAGCCTATGGAGATACCGCCAAACGAGTTTGTCTTGAGCTTCTGGTACGACGGGAGGTAGCGGTGCAGATCACCCAAGTTTTGGCCAAAATGATAGATATGCGCATGCGCTCGAAAAAAAATTCCTACAAAGCGCACGAAAAAAAGATCAAAAAGAGCGAAGCAAAAAAAGTAATCTTGAGAAATCTTAGCTACTAAAGGAGAGGATATGGCGCTAAAAGATAGTTTGAAGCTGTTTAGAAACGAAAACGGCTACGACATAGTTGTGGGCAAAAAGGACATCGACGACAACTTCATACTGCTTGCCGATGGAGTCGACAAAAATCCCTTTACGATATCAGATGGCAATATCAAGCCGATAAGCGAAGGAGTCCGTCTGATTTTTGGATCTTTATATAATCCCAGCAGCGCAAGCGACGCTCTATTTGTTGGGCGAGGGGCGAGTCTAAGGCAATCAAGCGCTCTTTGCGTCGGCAATGCAACGGGGGATGGAACTCTTTTTGCAAAAAGAGTTTTTTGCAACGAGGCGCTCGTCACGGCAGACGATACGCCCACATACGCCGACGAGAGCATAGCGCTCGATTATGGCGCCTTGCACCACCTCAAAATAGTCGGCATGGCGATGAGAGATGACCAGAGCGCAAAGTGGGTGTTTGAAAGAGGCGTCACCCTTTTGGTAGACGATCACGGCGACACTGTCTCCATCGTTTCGGACGCCGCAAACGACATCGTCAAAGAGGTCGATGCGTGGGCTTTTGACATAGAGACGCAAAACGCCGCCGACGGCAATCCCGCTTTAAAAATCAAGTGCACGGGAGAGGCGGATAAAGTGGTACTATGGGGGTATAGCGTCGAAATGAGCGTCTTATATAGAGGCTAAGATGTTTGAGAGCGCAAAAGTAGCTGGAGACTCTTTAGACTATCTCTTTTCAGATGTCTTTGGGTCGCTTTTTGCTCAAAAAAGAGGTTCGAGTCGCCGTTATCTTCTTTTTCATGCGCCGTATAGCGTGGGAGAGTATGCGCAAAAAGTCGCCCATGTTTCATACACCTCAAAGAGCTTTGCGACGGCAAGCAACTTTGCCTTCTACCGCCTAGGGCGCATCCAAAAGCCGCCCAAACGAATCGTTGTGAGGGATTTTGATGCGTGAGATCAAATTTCGCATCACGCTAACGAACCATCTCGGCAAAAGGATTAACCTCATAAACCACATCATAGAGGAGCAAAACGGCTCTATAGTCTACGAAAACAACAAAGGCTACGCTTCGCTAGATTTTGTCACAAACGGCGTCTACTACGATCCCTCCATCGTCGGCGACGACGTGGAGCGCATAGAGGTCAAGTGGCAAGTAGACGGCGGCGAAGTAAAAAAAGAGCTCTTTTGCATAGAGGCGGTGGAGTATTTGGGATATGACAACATAAAAGTATATTGCAGGTCGAAAACCTTTTTTTATCAAAAAACCATTTTGCACGATACTATCAATGCGAATGATCTGCACGAGCTGCTAAGAAAACTTTTGCCGCAGGCTTCGCTCGATCTTGAGCTTTTGACCAACCACCCTTTTTACGGGGCGTTGGACGTGCAAAACAAGAGTGCGTTTGAGGCGGTGGAGGAGCTCAGGGAGCTGTATCGCTTTGAGTACTCCTACAAAGAGGGCGTCGTGAGATTTTGCGACAAGCGGCGCATACGGATGGACGATATGCCAACGGCGAGTTTCAACGAGATAGAGGATATAGAAGAGATCTCAACAAGCACGGAGCTTTTTAAGAAGCGTATCAGAAGCGTTGAGATCAATCCAAAGAAAAATGAAGAGAAGATAGAGGCCTCCTTGAAGCTTCGTATAGAGCCAAGTCCACAGCCGTGCGGACCGGACGAGACTCTCGTATTTGTGGACGACGATGGCAAAGAGTACAAAATTACGCCAAAGCGAGCGGCGTTTTATATCTACTACTCCCCTAATGAGGGCGAGCCGATCTGCAACCTGCCGACCAAAAAGTTCCTAAAGCCTGTGGTGGAAAAGTATGCGCTCAACGACGAAGATACTCTGAGGCTCAGCGGTCACATCGCAGAGCTTGTGGCGGTTGAGGGCGCAAAAGCGGTCCGTTATGAAGATAACGTGCTCATTTTTGACAAAAAATATACTGGAGAGGTAAAAATCAGCTACACAACCAACCTGCTCGTAGGTTCCATAGAGAACTCTAAGTATCCCAAAAAGATACCCATAACCATCACCCACAAAGATCGCATCATCAAGCATATCCACTCCATAGAGCTAGACGGCTACTATCCAATTCCTTATACGCTGGAGTTTAGCCTCATTTCAGATTTTGGCTTTCGTGTGGACGACGCTATCAACGTGCTCGTACAGATCTACAAGTATGACAAAGATACCCAAGCTTTCGTGGAGGTGGCGAGCATCCAAAGCGACGCTTTTGGGGATTTTGAGTTTAGGCTGCAAGAGTATTGTACCTACAAGATTGTAGCTGGCGGGGAGGGCTTTTTTCTTGACTACTATATCAACAAAATGGACCTCTATGCCGGTAGCAACAAGATGGAGTGCTGATGATAGACAGGTACACAATCTGCAATAGAGACTACAGCGTCATAGACGGCAGTTATTTGATTGACGGCGGATGTGTTAGAACCGGCGAGCCTCCGCCAAACATTACTGACCCTTCGTTTACTCTGCCAAAGACGATAAAAGACAAGTATGTAGCTGAAATGAAGTGCCGTTACATCGTAATAGACGATTCTTTTGCAATTTGCAAAGAGCAGACTTTTATGTCTGACGCTTGCAAAAACTTTTATTTATTAAACTTCATCGATTTTGTAGAAGAGATACCGGCTGATGCAAACGTATACGCCAACAATGGTTTTAACAGCTGTACAAGCGGTTGGTATTTAGATGAAAATCTGGAACATCGTAATGGATGTGTTCAGGAACAAGGATTCCCAATAAGAATACTTATGTTTAATTATGTAGCAGGCGAAGACGTTGATTGCGGAGGGTTTGTGCATAGATACATTACATATTGGGGGACGCAATGCTTTGAACCAAACTATTGTGAAATTTTTTATTTTAGGAATAAAAATGCAGAAGACCCATTAAAATTTTATTACGACGATCAATACGCATACTTTACCGACGGATATGTCGCATTATATGAATATCACAAAGGACGATGCATCATAGACGCAAGACGTAAAATACTGAGACTTAGGAGACTTGTGTGATAATCGATAGCCAACCAATCAAAAAAGAGGAGGCGCTCAAAAATCCCAACATCGTCTCGCTCACGTTTGAACTTGACGGCGCAAGCGGCGGCGTAAACGTCATAGAGGACGAGCGCATCACGAGCGAGACTTTGGCCTATCTCATAGCCGAAGCGGAGCTTTTGGAAAACGGCTACGTCGCTCAGACTGTGGAGTTTACCACAAGTTTTGCGGACGTGGCTGTAGGCGACATCATTGTAATATCCGCTCCAACTTTTCGCATCCCAAAAGAGCTCAATAAAGATAGATTTATAGTAAAAAGAGTCGAACACATCATACAAAACGGAGCAATCAAGACAAAAATCACCGCCGTGCGCTACGACCTCTAACTTTTTCCAAAATATGAGCCTCTTTTTTTCTACCATACTCTAAAAAGGAGGCGCTATGGCTTTGGTCAACTTCTCGCTTGGCGATATTGGCGAACTTGCGAAAGAGCTGCGAGAAGCTATCACAGGCAAAGCGATCGAAGATCCCCAAAAGAAGATGGAATACCTGCTAAAGCTTAAAGAGCTTGAGCAAGCCGTTGACCTAGGACAGATAGAGATCAACAAAGCCGAAGCCTCCAACCCAAATCTTTTTACCAGCGGATGGCGACCGGCCATTGGATGTATAGGGGCGCTCGCTTTGGGCTACCACTTCATACTCTATCCCATAGCTCTTTTTGTGAGCGAGCTTTATGGCGTTAGGGGTATCGAGCTGCCGACCGTAGATTTTGGCACGCTGTTCAATCTCATCCTCGCAATGCTTGGTTTTGGTGGGCTTCGCACATACGAAAAAATCAAAAACGTACAAAACAGACACTAGGAGTCGGTGTGGAAAAGATAGTTACGAAAGTCGAAAAGCAAGAGCTTGAGATCAGCTATATCAAAAAGACTCTTGACGAGCTTGTGGCGCAAAACAAAAAGCAAAACGAGCAATTGGTCAAGATAAGCGAGAGCATCCACAAGCAGGAAGTAATTCTTGAGAAAATATCAAATCTTGAAGAGAGGTATAGCGAAGGAATGGCAAGAGTGCACAAAAGAATAGACGAAGAGCTAAGGCGCTGCAAAAAAGATATAGACCAGCATGAGACGCTCATAAACGAAATCAAAGACAATATCAACACACGTCCATGTACCAGATACGAAAAGCTGCAAACGGAGATAGAGTTTCTACGCAAGCAGCACGACAGGCACACGAAAATCTTTGGATGGATGGCCACACTTATCATAGGCGCCGTGGTCTCTTCCATCATCGCCTCACACTTCAACAAGTAGGCGCCAGCTCCTTGGAGCCTCTTGGCTCTTGGCAGGTGGCGCCACCAAACATAAAACACCACAAGGAGACAATATGGCTGACATCACAAAAGAGCAGATCCAGCAAGAGGTACAAGAGGAGGTAAAAAGCGTACTCGTCTCTTCTATGGAGGTGGTCAAAAAGTATGTAGATGAACACTCCATCGACAATCAGGCAAAAAGAGACGAGCTCAAACAAGAGATCGCCAACGCAATCGCCGAGCAGTATGATTTCGCTGGGCAAAGCGAGCAGATCCAAAAAGCGGTTAGCGTAGCCGATACGCTTCTAGGACTTTTCGACACCAACGAAGACGGCACAATTAATCCGCAAGAGTTTCTCGACAAGCTCAACTCTATCTATGCGCAGTTAGAAACTACCAACCAGATCAAGAGTGACCTTGTTGATCTTGCTTAGCAAGTTGGAGGGCTCTCTAATCGCATCGACGCAATCGAGGCAAACTTTGCCAACTACTTCACTAAAGATGAAATCCAAACTGCGCTTACGATTAATAAAGACGAAATCGTTAGCGCCGTTACGGCTGTTTTCTATCCAAGTGCGCAAGGAGATGGAGCTACCCTTTAATGGGTGGCTTCGCCTTAGGAGCGCTCTTTGGCTGGCTTGTATCGTCTTGACGTCATCGTCAGGGGCAACTCGAAAGTGAGCCAAGACTATGCCGTAGAGTGGACAAAAAACTGGGTCAACGATAGGCAAGCCAAAGACGATTCAAAAGAGTATTACGCCGATCTGTACGACAGCCGAACCAACAGAGGCTGGAAGGTCTTTAGCGACGTAGCCACAGAAAATAGAGCCATCGCAAACGAATACGTCAAAAAAGACGGCTCTATCATTAAAGGCGTCATCTTTACCACGCCTTTTTTTGTGGGCACGTCCAAGGAGATCGTAGTCGATACGCCAGACGGCACAAAGCATATCGACTACAAAAATCGTAATGCAAAGATTTTTTTGCAGGTAGAAGATAGTCTAAGAGCAATTCCCCGTGTGGAAAACCAAACAGACGATGGGTTCGACGTCGTTTTATACGATGGGACCTATTTTGAAGAGGATAGAGTACGGCTTGATTGCTCAAACAATCCAATCAAAGTGAACATCTTAATTATAGGAGGCAACACATGGCAATAGATTTGAGTACGGATAAAATTACGCTCCCACCTGTGAGCAGAATCAAAGACGCAGTCATCGAGATTGTGGGCAAACACAATCAAAGTATCGACGATATAGAAAACGCTCTTAACGGGCTTAAGAGTGACGTTTATGGGATTTTAGGCTACAACGTCAAAACCACAGCAGACGCTGCAAGCGGAGCGAATACACTTACGATAGATCAGCCAGAATATGCTACAGTCGGAGTGAAATTCACAATCGATGGAGACGATACTACCTACACCATTACGGGCAAGGATGGTTCTACCATCACAGTCGATCCAGCTTTGAGCGCCGATTTGCCAAGCGGCAGCACGCTGCACATCAAATCCAAAATCGATCCTGAAGAGCTTAACAACATCTTTAGCGAGATCGAGGCCATCCTTAACAAAGAGGGACCTGCCAACGATATCTTTGACGCTCTGATCGCCCTTGCAAGGGGATGGAACAGCGCAAAAAAAGTGGTGGATACCTTTGAGGTGGAATATACGGCAAATAGCGGGACGCTTGACGTGGATCTAAGCGGATACGGCTTTGCAGACGTCGGCGACTACAACGTCCTCGTAAGCGCAAACGACGATAAGCCCGTAGTGTTTGTGGTTAGTAAAAAAGACGCTTCCACAGCCACCATCAAGGCAAGGGATCTTTGCTACTTCGCCGAAGATAACGTAGGCTACGACGGAAGCTGCGACGGGTGTAGCGTGCCTGTGACCATCGCCGTAACCTACAATCGTACGCCAATCGACTTTACGCTCACAGACCTTGAGGGCAACACCAGAAGCGTGAGCTAAGGGGTTACCCCTTGGCTCAAAGGATAGCGTTTGAAAACGATCAAAGAGCATATCCTTGAGCTGGAAAGAAGGCTAAGCGATATGGAGCGAGCATACAAGGAGCTTTCAACTACGACCAAAAACATAGAAGCAATTGTCAAAGAGCTCAAAGCTATGCAGTTTGGCAACTGGGAGATACGAGAGAAGCAGATGATCTTTTACGATCTTGAGGGCAATGAGCTTGCAAGGTTTGACCTCTTTGACAAATACGGCAACCCAAGCGACGTCAACGTCTTTGCAAGGAAACGCAGATGAACCAGATAGTTACGCTCGGATACGGGCAGAATATAGAGCAAAGAGGGATAAAAAAGCTCTTTTTTGTCAAAAACTACGCCGTCGCTTTTTCAATCCACACAATATGGCAAGAATTTCGAGCCGATCCGATAAGGCTCAAATTCAAAATAAAGGTCAAAAACGATGGTTAAGCGCCAAGACGAGTCCATTTTTATCGATTTTGAGTATGCGGACGGGGTAATACCGAAAGGATTTGTGGCTATTTGTCATATTGTGGGGGACGACGGCGTAGGTTTGGCTAAAAACTTGCCAAAAAGTGTGGACGGCAAAGCCTTTGAGCTGCGCATACGAAGCGGGGAGCTTTTTGGGCTCAAGGCTGGCAAATATAAGATTGAAGTCGCCGTGGTCAACGACTCCATCGGTTACAAAGACTACATTTACAACGAAGACCTCATTATCAGAAGCGAGTGATGGCTGATTTTAACAAGGCTTTTGAGACGCTCAAAAAGCTGGAGTTTAAAGACTGCTCCAACGCTCTCCACAAAAACGAAGGCGAGGATGGGTGGACTTTTATGGGAATCTACCAAAAAGCGCATCCAAATAGCCAGATATGGAATCATTTAGATAGATACAAAGCAATGACTGGTGGAGCTACAAAAGAGCAAATCGAACATATGTCTGAGCTTATGTGTAATAATCCATATGTTAGAGAAGAAGTAGAAAACATCTATCGCAGCGTGTATTGGAATAGAGCCAAGCTCTATGATGTAAAGAGCCAAAAAATCGCCGAAGAGATTTTTGTCTTTGGGGTAAATGCTGGGATTGAAAGAGCCATCAAACTTGCGCAGCAGATTGTGGGTGTAGAGCCAGACGGGATAGTTGGACCAAAAACGTTGGCAGCGCTAAACAGTTACAACGACAAACTCTTTGATATCGTCTTTGATGCAGGTGAAGCGGAGTATTATGAGAGTTTGGTGCGGGCGAAGAAGCGATTGAAAGTCTTTGAAGACGGATGGCTCAATAGGGCGAAAGCGGTTTAGAGCCTTCTATGTGCTATAATTTCTGATATAGAGCCAGCAACGCCTCTGCATTGCAAGCGCAAATGCGCTGGCCATTTTGAGTTCTTTTTGGGGTCAAAATATCGACCCCAAAAAGGAAAGCACTATAAATTGGTAGATATAAATTCCCCACACCTCCACCAAAAATCTTCCAATATGCTACAATATAACCAAACAATCACCACAACGATGGATACTTCATGCCAAAAATCTTGATGGATACCACGCCTTTGCTCAAAGATCTCAGCGGTGTCGGGTATGTGACATACCAGTATGCCAAAGAGTTGCAAAAGCTCCAGCGAGATATGCTCTTTTACTACGCTTGGTTTTATAGCTCCAAGCTTCGCCAAAGACCTTTGGGAGAGTATGAAAAGGCCGTCAATCTGGCCAAAAAGTATCTTCCAAGACCCTATCTTGTGACCCATTCGCTCAAGAGTGCCATCTTCAACTACACTTTGGCCAAAGAGCGGCCCGATATCTTCATCCAGCCAAACTACATCTCTTTTCCCACTCCATTTGATATCCCTACCATCACTTTTATCCACGATCTCTCGCACATTCGCTTTAGGGAGTACCATCCCAAAGAGCGGGTGG
>WGAT01000009.1 GCA_015494715.1 Campylobacterota bacterium | reverse complement strand
GCACCCGCTTGGACTCCACGCCCAAGGCTTTGGCCAAAGTTTTGATGGTGGTGGTCTTGGCAAGCCCCGGTACCCCTTCGAGCAGCACATGGCCCTCGGCGAGGAGTGCCGTGATGATGGCTTCTACCATCTCCTCTTGTCCTACGATGACCTTTTGGATCTCTTTTTTGATAGCCTCGAAAATCATCTTGTTCCTTTCATAATTTGGCGTTTTATTTTCCATAGATTGAGCCGTTTGTGCTTGCTTATCGCCTCGTCCAAGAGCCTGCGCTCACTCTCAAATCCCCTCATGGTCGCTAGAAGGCTGAGAAGCTCTCGCTCATCTTTGGCCAAAAGAATCCCCCACTTTTTACCCAGTCTTCTTCTTAGCCACCACAGCCCCAAAATGGCCGTGAGCCCTCCCATGGCAAAAATAAAAAGATAGCCCACTATTTTGGCCAAAATGTGGATGGAGGGCTTGATTTTGGGTGGAGTGCTTTTGGCCGGCAAAGGCTCGGGAGCTGCGGCCACTTCGATGGAATATGATGGCGTGGAGAGAGTAGTGAGCTTTGTAAAATCAAATTGCTTCAGTTTAAGCGGCAACAGGGTGAAATTGCGATCGGCCAGCAAGGCGAACTGACGCTCATACTCGATATGGGCGCCATCGTTTTTGTAGCTGATTTTCTTGATAGGGGTATCGGCTAGGATTTTGACTTTCGGATCGGTTTTGGGCCAGATGGGAGGGAGCTGATCGTATCCCCTGCCTCTAAGCCTAAGTGTCACATAGATCGGCTCGTAGCGTTTTGCCTTTGTCTTGTCCACTCTCCACTCCAGATGAAATGCTCCATACAGATCCGCTTTTGGGGCTTGGAGGATAGTCAAGTGCAAGGGCTCGATTTTGATGGTCTGGACGACTCCTTTGATAAGCTCGGTCTGCTCGTATCCGGTACCCAAGATATCGGAGCGGATCTCTTGCTTGGAGGCTCGTTTGATACTTAGCTCCAGTGGCAGTGTGAGATTTCCGGCACGCTTGGCAAAGAGTAGAAAGCTTCGCTCATACCCTTTGGGCGTGGTGCGTTTGGCCAAAAGTACCACTTTCCAATCTTTCGTGGGCTTGGGAGCGAATTTGACCCACACGATCTCCTCTTTTGGAGGCTCGTTGTAGCGTAGCAGCAGGTGGATGGGCTCTTTTTCGTAGGCCTTGGTCTTGGAGAGGGTGATGGTATAGGGCGCTGCTAGAAGCGTGCAAACCAGCAATAGGCTACCAAGGAGTGGTCTCATGGATATATCCTTTGTTGATTGTCTCGTACAGCTCTGAACTTAGGGGCATCTGGCTTCCTTTTTTGGCCAGAACCTCTTGCTTTTTGGAGCTCTTTTTACCCCCTTGGGAGTTGGAGGCGAGGGCTGTGCTTTGCATATTCGATCCCCCGGCCCCTTTTTTGCGGCTACCTTTTTTGTCGCTTTTTTGTAAGACCCTTTTTTGTTTGGCAAAGGGCGGGATGGGCTTTTTTTCATTCTTTTTAAAGGCCAGCTTTTGGATATGTTCTACTATTCTTTCATCTTTGCTCAGTTGTGCCGCTTGGATAAAAAGCTGCAAAGCTTTTTCGTAGTTGCGCATCTTTTCGTAGCAAAGCCCTCTGGCATAGAAGATACGAGCCTGGGTCTTGGGGTCGTTTGCTTGGAGGCTGGCCAGGATTTTGGCGGCAAGGTCGTATTTGCCAAGGTGCATGAGGCTCAGCGCCTCGCCGTACTTTGCCTCCAGATAAGGGAGTTTGTCAAAGAGCTTGGCGCTTTTGTGGTACTTTTGGGCCTCGTAGGCTTTGTAGGCTCGCTCGATGGTGATCTCGTCCAGTATGGAGGCGTGCAGCGTGGTGGCTATGAGCAGCAAGGGCACAAAGCGGCGCAGACGCTTGAGCAAGGGATCGAAGAGGGTGGTAAAAATATAAAGACTCAACAAGATGGCCAAAAGCAGCGGCATCCAGTAGAGCTCTTGGCGCTCTTTTTTGTAGCTGGTGCTCCATTTGGCTTTAATATTGTCCAAAATTTGCAAGAAATTGTCGGTATCGTAGTTGAAATCGGCTATCTTGGCCAAAGCGTCGTTGAATCTAGTCACCACCAGCTTGCCCTCTTGTTTGAGGTAGCCATCTTTTGTAGGGATCAAAGCCCCCGAAGCCGTAGCGGTATGGACGAAATGGATACGGATGTTTTTGGGTTTGTGCAAGCTTTGGGCGTTGCCCCCGTCGCTAAAGATCACCAACTCCTTTTTGCCCTCGAACTGGGCGACGAAATCGAGCAGCTTTTGGATATCGGTGGAGCGGGTGAGGATGCTTGAGGTATTAAAGCTCTGCAGCGCCCACAAAGCCATCTCTTTATCCTCGGTGGGCGGGACGATGAGTAAAGGGTTGGAGGTAAAGACCAAAAGGGAGGTTTTAAGGGGTGCTTTTTGCACTAGTGTGGCAATAGCTCGCTTTGCCCATTCCAGTCGGCTAGGCTTGATATCACGAGCTCGCATACTCGCCGATACATCCAGGGCTATGAAGAGTGGGCGAATGGCGGTGGTCGTGGTGTGGGGCCTTTCGATCACGGGGCGGGCCAGAGCGATGATCAAGAGAGCCAAGAGCCAAGGGAGCAGATGGTACTTTGTAGCGGCGTTTTGGATAATGAGCTTGGGAGAAAGAGGAAGAGAGCCTTGTTTTAGGCGCTCTTTGCCCAGAATTCCCCATAAAAATAGTGGAATAAGGGCTGCCAGCCACCAAGGATAGACAAAACTCATCGCTGCCTCCACAAAATCCAAGCAAAAAGTCCAAAAGCTGCCAGCAAAAAGGGATAGAAAAGCCAGTGACGGTCGGTGTAGTGTCCACTTCTGATGGGACTGGGCTCCAAGCGATCGAGTCTTTGAAAGATTTGGCGAAGATCTTCAGGAGTTTTTGCGTAAAAGAAATTTCCGCCACTCTCGCCGGCGATTTTTCTCATCAGTTTCTTGTCCACATCCCCAAGACCTATGGTGTAGATACGCACCTTTTGCTTTTTGGCCAGCTCCACCGCCTCTTTTGGAGAGATGCGCCCGCTATTGTGGTGGCCGTCGGAGATGAGGATGATCACTTTGTGTTTGGCCTTGCCTTTTTGCAAGGCTTTGAGGGCTTGATAGATCCCCTCGCCGATGGCAGTGTTGTTGCCGGCGATGGAGGGCTTGAGGTAGCGTATGATAAAAGTCAAAGCTTTGGTGTCGTAGGTGAGGGGGGCGGCGATATAGGCAAAAGAGCCAAAGACCACCACGGCGATATTATCGTCGAAGCGCTGGCGAAAAAAGTCGCTGGCCATCTGCTTGACCAACTCGAATTTGCTTTTTTGGCCAAAGCTCTCCTCCATCGAGCCGCTAGCGTCGATCACGAGAGCTAGATCCCGCCCCTTTCGCTCGCCAAGCTCCAGTGCGCTGTAGCTAAAAGGGGCTGCCAGGGCTATGACCATCATCACATAGGCAAGAGGTGCCATAAAGGAGCTCAAAGAGAGCTTTGGCAAAAGATCGATTCGCAAAAAATAGAGTGCCAGCCTCGCTCTATAGCATCGAAAGAAACAAGGCAGCAGCACTAAAAGCCACAAAGCGTTTGGGTGGGCGAGGGCTAGTTTCATAGCAGTTTCGTCGCTCCTACATAGACTAGACCGGTCATAAGTCCAGCTAAGATGCCGGCCAGCAGATCGTCGGCCATCACTCCAATGCCACCCGGCAGCTTCTCCAGCCGTCCTACGTAGCTTGGCTTGGTGATGTCAAAATAGCGAAAGAACAAAAATGCCAAAGCTATCCAGATGGGGTGGGTGTTTGGGAGGATGGAGATGGCCAGCCACATGCCCGCTATCTCGTCGATGACGATGGAGGGGTCGTCGTGGGTGCCGGTAGCTTCTTCGTATAGATTAATCTGCTTGATGGCGATGATAGTGATGAGGATGGTGAGTAAAAAAAGAGTGGATTGGGGTAAAAAGAGCACAATCGCCCAGCCGCTGAGGGCTCCTAACAAACTCCCCCATGTTCCCGGAGCCTTTGGCAGTCGTCCCACGAAGCATCCAGTTAAAAAGCACTCTTGCATTTTTACTCCTTAGGTGAGGGATGTGGTTTGGTAGAGTTTCATCAGCTCTATATAAAACTCCGTTTCGCTGTGCCTCTCCAAAAGTCCGGAGTTGGGAATCAAATCGGCGTAGAGTTTTTGGAGATTTTTGAAGCGGTTTGGAAAAAGCTCGCTGAGGATCAGAGCGCTGATCTCTTTTCGCACCAGCACCGCCGGTGGCAAGATGCCAAGCTCCAAAAGCTCTAGTATGGAGTCGGCGTGGTAGGAGATGTGGTGATGGCTGCCGTGGGGACAAGTATTGGTGCTCACCAGCGTTTTGCACTCGTTGCAGTAGACAAATTCGCTGATGGTCTCCACGGTGATATTGATACCTTTGAGGCCGTCAAATATGCTTTTGACGCTGTTTTTGTCGTAATATAGGCCAAGTCCGGCGTGGTTTTTGCCCACGATCAGTTTGTTACAGCCAAAGTTTTGGGCGACGATGGCGTCTAGGATCAGTTCGTTGTAGCCGGCAAAAATGTAGGTGTTTTCCAGCGGGACGATGAGGACCCTGTTTTTGGGTAGGTAGTTTTTGACGAAATATTCAAGGGTACGATAGCGCAGCTCGTAAGAGAAGCGCTCTTTAACATAGGGTTTGAGTAAAAACAGCACTACAAGATCGTTGTTTTCTAGGCTGAGGCGAATGAGCCGCTCGTGGGCTCTATGGAGCGGTTTGGCCGCAAGCATAATAGCTGCTATATTTTTGGCTTTAAGCTCCTTTTTGCGCTTGGCCAAAAGCTGTTTGTGCCTTTTGATCTCTTCAAAATCGACCCAGAACTCCCCAGCTACGGCGTAGTGCCCAAGACGCTTAAGAGTTGGTTGAATGCCCGGATGGGAGAGGTCGGCGGTGCCGTAGATATGCTCTAAGCGTTTTTGAGGCTCTATTCCAAAAACCTCTTCTACTTTTATTTGGCCAACCTTTTGTTCTGCTTGAATGAGATCGACCTCTTCTCCGGGACGCAGATTTTTTAAGACCTCTTCGTTGCGTCTTCCGCTAGGAGCTAGTATAAAAGAAAAAGGGAAACTTTTGCCTTTGTAGAGTTTGGTAGCATCGACTTGAGCAGCTTCTTTGGAGTTCATCAGTTTGTCTATGGGGCTCAGCAGCCCCTCTTGCACGAGGGCTAGCGTCGCTAAAGCTTCACGATCGATATGCAAAGCGCTATTTTTTCTTGAAGATTTCATACTTTTTTCTTTTCTCCCACAAACTTTTTCGAGAGATTCCAAGTTTCTTGGAGAGCATAGTATCGGGAAATTTGTACTGATAGTTGAGAATGATGTATTTGACATACTCGTCTATGGTGAGGATATCGTTGCGGTCGAAGATTTTGTTGTCGCTGTTAAATTCGATCATATTGAATGAAAAATGCTCCTCTTCTATGGCCTCGGTGGTGGAGACGATGGCCCGTTTGTCTTTTATTATCTCCAAAAACTGGGCTTTTTCGCTCTTTTTGAGGCTTTGGTATTCGGTGATGTACAAAAATTGGGTAGATTTTTCACTTCTAATGGCGCCCATCGCTTTTTTGTCGCTCAAAGAGTAGTAGTGAAAAGGCTCTTTGAGAAGTTCGGCCATCTTAAAGGCGTAGGCGTCGGCATATTTTTGATAATTGGTCTTGATAAAAAGGGGGAGTGCCTCTTTTGGCGAGACGGTGTCGATATTGATCTCTTTGAGGCTGTTGGCGATGTAGGCTTTGTAGGCTCTATTCTCTTTGAGCAGGCGCTCATGCTCTATGAAGTGCTCGATCTTTCGTATGAGCTCCTCCATCATAAAAGGTTTGAGGATATAGTCGTTGGCCCCGGCTTTGAGCGGTGCGGAGACGGTGTCTTGGGAGATGTAGGAGATGAGTAGGATAATGATCTTGTCTTTAAAGGCTTCGATGACTGGATAGAAGTCTTGGCCGTTGATGTTGGTGGATAGGAGCACCACGTCGTAGCTCAGGTCTTTGAGGGCATCCTTGACGCTTGCCGCCATCTCACACTGATATCCGATCTCTAAAAGTTTGGACTTGATGCTTTGGGCGAGGTAAAATTCGTTCTCTACGATTAAAATCTTCATCTAATATTTCAGCGTTCGGAGACCCCGCTATTAGCGGGGAGGAGAACGCCTACTTGCCTCCTTTCGTAAGTTTTAGTACAATGCTATAACTATCGGCGGAGCGGCTTTGCCGTCTACCAACACTCTCTATCCGTCGATACCTGCCAAGAGGAGCAAAGCAACGGGCTGCACAGGGAGCTTGAGGCTCTCTATGCTACCCGGTACGGGTGCGTCAACCATTCACAGAGGTTAAGGCTAAGCGATTTGATCGCTTAGCACACCTCCAAGCCTCCCCGTTTACGGGGAGGTAGTTGACATATTCGTACTCCAATCAAAGTATTTGAGTGTGGCTGTCGCCTGAGCCGCAATACCTTCTTGGCGGCCTACAAAGCCGAGTTTTTCGGTAGTGGTAGCTTTGATATTGCAACGGCTTTTGGGGAGAGAAAGAAGCGAGGCGATGGTACTTCGCATTTTCTCTTTATATGGAAGAAGTTTTGGTTGTTGGGCCAGGATGGTTACGTCTATATTGTGGATTTCAAAGCCCATGGAACGCAGTAGTTGCGTACAGCGCTTTAAAAGTTTGGTAGAGTCGATATCTTTATAGTCCGGATCGCTATCTGGAAAAAGTTCACCGATATCTCCAAATCCGGCGGCTCCAAGGAGTGCGTCGATGAGAGCATGGATCGCCACATCCGCATCGGAGTGGCCGGCTAGACCATAGGAGTGGGGAATCTGCACCCCGCATAATACCAATGGACGCCCCTCGCAAAAGGGGTGTACATCAAAGCCAATGCCGACTCTTTGGGTCGAGGCTGGCTTTTGCAGACACTCTAAAAATTTAAGATCCTCTTTGTAGGTGAGTTTACGCTGTTTGGGGTCCCCGGGAATATAGAGCACGCTGCCGCCGCTTACTTTTATGGCGCTGCTCTCATCCGTAAACTCTTCGCCCTCCAGCGCTTTGGACAAAATTTCGGTACGGGAGAGCTGGGGGGTTTGGATCAGTTTGATTTTGGAGCGATCTATTGGCGTATCGTCGAAGACTACTGTGTCGGTAGCGGGAATAAAAGGGGCTATACAATCCGCTTGGCCTTTATGTTCTAAAAGAGTTTGTAGGACGCTGGATTGGATACAAGGTCGAGCTATGTCGCTGATGAGCACATAGGGGGTTTGTACCCGTGCTAAAGCTTTTTTTATCGATTCTTGACGGCTGCGACCGCCGCACACTACCTTTTTGTCGGTGTAGGCTTGAAAGAAAGGGCGCTCTTGCTTGGGAGCTACGATGAGGATATGCTCAAAAGGAGCAAATGTTTCAAATCGTTGCAGTACAAAAAGCCATAATGGCTGCTCATCGATCCACAGCCACTGCTTTTTGGCCCCCATCCCAAATCTTGAAGAGTTTCCTGCACCAAGTAACACCAAAGTCAAATCGGCCAAAAAAGATCCTTTCCTCTTAGTTGTTACGAAATTATACATAACCAAAGCTTTTTTTTATCTTTTTTCAGTAAGATTTTGGGAAACTACCTCTTGTTTTAAGGTTATAAGGAGAGAAAATGCGAAGAGAGTGGGTCCAAAAGAGAAAAAATGATACAGTGCGAACGCAGATGTACTATGCCAGACAAGGTATCCTCACCGAAGAGATGGAGTATGTGGCCAAGGTGGAGGGGTTGGAACCTGAGCTTGTGCGAAAAGAGGTGGCAAGAGGTCGGATGATCATCCCGGCCAACATCAACCATGTCCACCAAAAGCCGATGGCTATCGGAATGGCGGCTAAATGCAAGATCAACGCCAATATCGGAAGTTCGGCACTTGCTAGCGATGCGGCCGGCGAAGTGGAAAAGGTACGGGTGTGTCAAAAGTATGGGGCCGATACTATTATGGATCTCTCTACCGGAGGGGATTTGGATGCGATCCGAGAGGAGGTGATCAAGCACGCCGAAGTCCCCATCGGGACGGTGCCAATCTATCAGATATTGCACGATTGTAACAATAAGATAGAAAATCTCACCATCGACAAAATGCTCGAAGTGATCGAGCGTCAGGCCAAGCAGGGGGTGAGCTACTTTACGATCCATGCCGGATTTTTGCTACGCTTCATGCCCTTGGTGGCCAAAAGAAAGATGGGGATCGTCAGCCGAGGCGGCAGCTTGATGGCGGCCTGGATGATGCACTACCATAAAGAAAACCCCTTTTATACCGCATTTGACGAAATCCTCGATATCTGCCGCCAATACGATGTGAGCCTCTCACTGGGCGATAGCCTCAGACCCGGATGCTTGGCCGACGCCAGCGACGACGCACAGCTCGAGGAGCTCAAAGTCCTAGGAGAGCTTACCCTCAAAGCGTGGGAGAAGGATGTGCAGGTGATGATCGAGGGGCCCGGACATGTGCCGATGAACCAGATCGAGCGCAATATCAAGATTGAGCGAGACTACTGCCACGAAGCGCCTTTTTATGTCCTAGGACCCCTCGTGACCGATATCGCCGCCGGGTACGATCATATCTCTAGCGCCATAGGAGCGGCGATGGCGGGATGGTATGGAGCTAGTATGCTCTGCTATGTTACGCCAAAAGAGCATCTAGGCCTTCCAAACGCCCAAGATGTGCGTGAGGGGATCATCGCCTACAAAATCGCCGCCCACGCCGCCGATATCGCCAGAGGCCGCAAGGGTGCTAGAGATATCGACGATGCGATGAGTGATGCAAGATACAAATTTGATTGGAACAAGCAGTTTGAACTGGCACTCGATCCCGATCGAGCCAAAGAGTACCACGACGAGACACTGCCGCAAGATGTTTTCAAAGAGGCGGAGTTTTGCAGTATGTGCGGGCCAAAATTTTGTAGCTACAAAATCACCCAAGATATTCTCGAAAAGCACGGGGCCTAAGCTTTTGGGCTTTTGCCCCCAACTTCTATCCTACTCTTTGCCTATCAATTTTACTTAAGCTAAATAGGATAAAATTACTCTGAATTAAAAGTAAAGGAGCATATCTATGCTAAACAAAGAAAAAGTCCAAGAGGTACTCTCGAGCGTGGCATATCCCGGATTTACCAAAGATATCGTTACATTTGGGTTTGTCAAAAATATAGAAGTCAATGGCGATAGAGTGGCCGTAGATCTAGATATTACCTCCAGCGCTCCAGAAGTGGCTCAGCAGTTGCGAGATGAAATCACGAAAAAGCTAGAGCTAGAGGGCGCCAAAGAGGTGATCGTCAACATCAAACAGCCCAAAATGCCAAGAGAAACCTCCAGCCGAGGCAAAAACTTGGCACCCCAAGTAAAAAATTTTGTGATGATTAGTAGTGGCAAAGGAGGGGTGGGTAAATCGACTACCACCGTCAATTTAGCGATTGCTACGGCAATGCAGGGTAAAAAAGTGGGTATTTTGGATGCGGATATCTATGGCCCAAATATCCCACGAATGATGGGCATACTTGGAGTCCAGCCAGAAGTGGTGGGCAACAAGGTCAAGCCTATCGAGACCAAATATGGCGTGGAAGTGATGAGTATGGGTGTGCTCATGGAAGAGGGGCAGTCGCTGATCTGGCGAGGGGCTATGATCATGAAAGCCGTGGAGCAGTTCTTGCGAGATATTTTGTGGAGCGATCTGGATGTGCTCTTTATCGATATGCCTCCGGGTACGGGTGACGCGCAGCTGACCTTGGCGCAAAGCGTGCCGGTGACGGCTGGCGTGACGGTGACCACTCCGCAGCTGGTGAGCCTCGATGATAGCAGACGAAGTCTGGATATGTTTAAAAAGCTTCATATCCCGATTGCTGGAATAGTGGAAAACATGAGTGGTTTTATCTGTCCTAGCTGTAAAACCGAGAGCGATATTTTTGGCAAAGGCACCGCTCAAGAGGTGGCGCTAGAGTATGGCACGAGCGTCCTTGGCCAAATTCCAATTGAGCCAGCAATTAGAGAAGGGGGGGATGAGGGCAAGCCGGTAGTGTACTATCATCCCGATAGCGAAACGGCCAAACGCTACCATCAAGCGGCCAACAAGCTGTGGCACTTTATCGAAAAGGTCAACGAAGAAGGGGGTGCGAGCAACGAGGCGATCCAGCCCACCACGCCTCCGGGAGTGAGCGCTTGTTCGACGAGCGGCTCCCATAGCGGCGGACATAGCGCGGGAGGATGCGGCTGCTCTTGATGGCTTTTGGTATAATTAACCAAAATCAGCCATGAGGGTAGAATGCAAAAACAGCAAAAAAAGTATAAAATCGCTGTTATCAACACGAAAGGAGGGGTCGGCAAGAGTACGATAAGTATGCAGCTTGTCGTCCCCTATCTCTATCAAAAATTTAACAATCCTATATCTTTTTTTGAGTTTGACGACGAAAACGAGGATAGTATCTCTTTTGAAAAGAGTAAGTTGGTATGGTTGGAAAAAGTCCGCGTAGCCGGACGGGATCTGCGTGAGGAGCTCCGAGAGATTTTACTTTTGGACAATCATATCTGTTTGGATGTGGGGGCGAACAAGACCGCCGTTTATGTCATAGACGCGCTTCTTGATAGCGGAATGATTTATACTTTGGATGCGGCGCTCATCCCTTTGATGGACGGGGAGCTTGACGCTACGAGCGCCATCCAGATCTACCAAAAACTCAAAAATGCCAATCCCAATCTCAAAACCATTTTTGCCCTCAATCGATGGAACGAAAACAGAGAGGTGGAGTCGCAGTTTGATATCTTTTTAGGCGATAAATACGGCTTTTTTGATACCAAAGGGGTGATTAACTATATCGACGAGAAAGACAGGAACTATTTGGTACTGGCCGATAGCGATGCTATCAAGTACTCCAGAGCCTTTGGTATTACTTTGTGGGAGTTTGCCAATCAGCCTCTTGATGTGGACAAAGAGCTCAAAGAGGCGATCGCCAAGGGAGCCTCCAAAGAGGAGATCAAACGCTTAAGTTTTAAAAAGGCTTTGAAGATAGATTGTGAGAAGTACAACCAAAGAATTTTACAAAAGGCTTTTAAAAAACTAGACGAAATTCTGGCTTAGGAAAAAGCTTGCAATATCTCGCCGTACTCTTTTTGGATTTTGTTGATCTTTTGTTGGGCCACTTCGGTGATGAGGTTGACGTTGAGATTCTCTTCGTCGGCTGCGAGGATGCTGATCTCAAGATTGATAATCTCTTGTTTGGCCGCTTCGATGAGTTTAAGCATTTGTGAGAAGATGATATTAAATCCCCCGCCATCTTCTTTGGTGTGCGCCGATTCGATCAAGCCGTTGATATGGATGAAATCGAGGCGATTGATCATCACGTTGAGCTCTTGGATATTGTAAAAGATCGAGCGCAGTTTGCTTTTTGTGACATACACGTTTTGGGCGAGCTTATGGGAGTACTCTTTTAAAAGACTAAAAAGCTCGTTAATATTGTGTATAACCTCTTGCTTTTTCTCTTCGTCTATGGAGGCGTCGGAGAGATTTTGGATCATCTCTTTGATAAAGAAAGTGATCATCTCGATGATGAGTTTTGAGGTAAGAATGTTAAAGCCTATGTCTTCGATATCCTTTTTGGTATCGTCGATAAGGGCGCTCATTTGTACGATTTTCCTCTCGCTTAGCTCCGCGTTTTTACGCATCTCGTGTGAAAGAGTAGAAAACGATACCCCTTCCTTTTTGACTTTATAGCTCTCAATGGAGGCGTTAAGAGAGAGCAGACGGATATCTTCGGCCAGTTCGTAGATGAATTTGCTCTTTTTGTTGAGCTCTTCGTTAAGATTTAAAAAAAGCTCTACTTTGTGAAAGATTTCGTTGAAGTAGCGGTTGACTCTGTAAAAGAGGGTTTGCAGATTGCACAAAATATCGATGAATTCCGCATTTTTCTCGTGAATTGCGGAAAGATCGACTTGACAGCTCTCCATAGCCTCTTTTGCCAAGATCTCTTCACGGCTTCTAATCTCCTCAAAAAAAGCCTTTTTGGCAAACTCTTCATAGTTTTCAAATCCGAGCTCCCTAAGCTTTCGTTGCATAAAGGCCGCAGCTTCTGCCATTCCTTCTTTGATTTCGACTTCAAGAATTTGTTTATAAAGAGAGGGGATGAGTTCAAAAATTGGGGAGGAGGGTTTGAGGCGGATGGAGATGTAGCGTACGATATTGCCCTCTTCGTCCATGACGGGATAGATGGCGGCTAGTACCCAGTAGTATGAGCCGTCTTTGGCCATGTTTTTGACATATCCTACAAAAGGTTTGCCCGCTTTGATCGTATCCCATACCGCTTTGAATACGACTCTTGGCATATCAGGATGGCGAATAACATTGTGCGGCTTGCCGATAAGCTCGTGGCGATCCATCTTGGCCACTCTTTGAAAGACGTCGTTCCCCGTAAGAATAACCCCTTTAGGATCGGTGATGGAAAAAAAGAGCTCATCGAGTTCAAAAGGCGATTCGATACTTTTGGGCTCAATTCCTCTTTTGTTGTATACATTTTTGTATAACATTTTTTGCCTTTAGTCGATCTCTTTTGCTACCACGATCGCGTAAATTTTGAGCAATATTTTAATAAGTTCGCTCGCTTTTTCAGCCAATTCGCTAAATTTTTCAAATATCTCTTGATCCCTGCCTTCTTTCTTGAGCCGAAGAATCTCAAAGGCTATATTGTGTACCTCTTTATGCAAATCTTCAATATCTTCGAGCATAGCGATCACTTCGTCCCCATATTTTTTTAACTCTTTAAAGGCCTCTTGGGAGTAAAACCATCGTCCAAAGTTGCAAGTGGTGTAGTCGGGGAGATGGATATTGTCGTACCCTTCTGCCAGTTTGGCCACATTCGTGATGAATACGGAGTGGTCTTTGATCGCTTGAAGAATTTTTGTGGGGGCAAGAATATCGTGGCCTTTACTGCACGCCTCAAAGCCTTTGTCCAAAAGCTCGATCGTAGAGAGGATGCGAAGTCCCGTAACACTCGCAAGCTCCTGGGTCTGTTTGAGCTCTTGATTGAGTTTTTGTATCTCATCAGAGAATGTGTAGATATTCTCTTTTTGCTGGTTTGTGTATTCGATTTGCTGCCTAATCAGATCCGTAACCCGGTTGCTGGTCTGTTTGATTTTATGGAAAGTTTTGAGTACGCCGCTCGCTCCTTCTGCGCTATCTTCTACGATTGATTTGGCATTGTTGACCACTTTGGAGGTGTTGTCCATCTCATCCATCACCGAAATGGTCACCTCTCGGATCTCGCTGGCACTCTTGCTGGTTTTTTCGGCCAGTTTTCGCACCTCGTCGGCCACGACCGCAAAACCTCGCCCCACCTCTCCGGCACGAGCCGCCTCGATAGCGGCGTTCAGAGCGAGCAAGTTGGTCTGTTCGGTAATCTCTAAAATGACGTTAAGAACGTGATCGATGCCGCTGATCTTTCGTTTGAGCTCCTCCGTGGTTTTGGTCAGATTGTCCATCGCTTTGACCGATTCTAAAATATCGGCGTTGGTTTTATTCAAAATGTTTTCACCCTGTTCGATCTGGTCGGTAGTCTCTTTTTGCGCCTTTTCGATCTCGTTGATACTTTGGATGATCACATCCGTCGTTTTGAGACTTTTATCGCTGGTACGGCTAATATGATCAAAAGATCTGTTGAATTCGGCAAATCTATTTTTAAAGCGGTAGATCCCCGTTTTGACCAAAGAGGCGTTAAAAATGCTCTCTGAGAGCAAATTGCCGCTTTTGAGCCATTTGACTTTTTGGCGTCTTAGGAAGTCTTGCTCTTGTTTTTCACATTCGTTGATATCTTGTGTCTGGATATCTTCGGCTCTTTCGTTGTTATCCATCCTTTGCTCCTCTTACTTTTTTTTCGCTGAAAAGATCGCTTCGATCTTACTTTTGACGTTTTCTGGGGTAAAGGGTTTGACGATATAATTGTTGACCCCCGATTTAAGAGCGAGGATGATGTTCTCTTTTTTCGCTTCGGCGGTGACCATCATCACTGGCAGATGTTTGAGGTTGGGGTCTTTTCTAATCTCTTGGACCAGCTCTATACCCGTAAGGTTTGGCATATTCCAGTCGGTTATAACAAAATCAAAAGGCTGTTGTCTAAGTTTTTGCAGTGCCACCATGCCATCTTCTGCCTCTTCGATATTAGAAAAACCCATCTCTTTGAGCAGGTTTTTTAGTATTCTTCTGATCATTGGTGCGTCGTCGACCACCAAAATTCTCATACTCTTATCTGGTAGTGCCATTTGTCCTCCTATTTTTTAATTGCGTACTCTCGTACGATGTGTAAAAGATCTCTAGTATCGAATTTTACAAGATGTGCGTCCGCGTTGACAAATCTCGTCTTGTCCACCGTCGCCTTATCCGATAAAGAGGTGTTGATGACGATAGGAATTTTAGAAAGTACCGGATCGGATTTGACCTTTTTGGTAAAAGTTAGCCCATCCATACCGGGCATTTCGATATCGCTGATAATAAGCTGGAGTTTGTCGGTGATGTCCACTCCTTCTTTTTGGGCCTCTTTTTTTAGATTTTCCAAAAAGAGCATTCCCTCGATTCCGCTTTCGGCCTCAAAGATTCTATGGCCGTCTTTGGTCAGGATCTTACGGATAATTTTTCTGGCTACCGGACTGTCGTCAAGGACAAGTATGTTGTAGGATCTATCGCTTTTTTCATATTCGAGTTTGTCTTCAACGTTAAAGACTTTGATCATCCCAAGCTCGTCCAAAATGCCCTCGAAATCGAGTAAAAGTAGCAGCTGGCCATCCTCTATTTCGATTACGCCTACTACTTTGCCGCCAAGTTTTTCATCGATGCTGGCGGGGGGCTTTTTGATATCTGTCCATTTGATTCTTCGGATTCGTTTGGCTTCGTGGACCATCACCCCGATGATCTCTCGTAAAAATTCCATTACGATAACATACTTGTTGCTTTTGTGTGGCGGGTTTTTGATCTTCATCCATTTGGCCAAATTGACAATAGGGATCACGTCTTCTCGTATTTTGGCCA
This sequence comes from Campylobacterota bacterium, assembly GCA_015494715.1. GTDB lineage: Bacteria > Campylobacterota > Campylobacteria > Campylobacterales > Nitratiruptoraceae > Nitratiruptor. The sequence continues at coordinate 16,378 of WGAT01000009.1, read as the reverse complement.
GTCCTTCTACCTCCGAGGGCATACCGGGGGAGCGAAAGATATTAGAAGGACGCTGGATAACCTCTTTGACCTTTGCCACGTTGACCCCCAAAACCCACTCGTAGACGCTGCCGTCCGCAAGCTCTTCAAACATACGAAAATCTATAACTTCGAGCTCGTTGGCTCCAGTCTCCAAGATTTTAGGGAGATAATCTTTTTTCCTCATCGCTGCCTCTTATTCTTCGTTTTCTTGGGACTCTTGTTTGTGGAAAAGCTTATCTATGTCCAAAAGTATGAGCAAATTCTTATCTCCATACTCTTCATTGGTGACAATGACGCCAGTGATGAATTTAGAATCGATGCCTATGGAGTTAATGGGCGCTGGCAATATCTCCTCATCTTCTATCGTGATGGCGCCTACGACTTGATCGATCATCAAGCCGATATTGCCAATGGAAGAGTCGATGATGAGGATAAAATCGCTCTCATCCTCTTGGTTTGGGAGATTGAGCATTCTTTTAAGATTGACCACGGGTACGATATTGCCTCGTAAATTCATCACGCCCAAGATATATTCGGGCGTTTTGGGAACGGGAGTGATATCGAGCTTTTTGGTGATCTTGGTGACGTTTTTGATGTCGATGCCTATGAGCTCTCCGTTGAGCAAAAAGGCGATGACCCTTTTTTCTTCTTTGAGTTGGTTCTCTAGAGGCTGCGCTAGACCCAAAACTTCGATGTCATGCATCATATCACCCCTACTAAATCGTTGCGTTTGTCATTGATTAAGGATTTGATATCGAGGATCAAGACCACCTTGCCCTCGCCAGTAATTGTGGCTCCGGCAATCCCTTCGATGTCTTTGAGCATCTCGCCTAAAGGTTTGATGACGATCTCCTCTTCGCCATAAAGATTATCTACGGCGATGGCGATATTTTTTTCTCCTATATTAATGATAATGACGAATTTGTTTTCGCTTTTGCTTTTGATATCAAACAGCTCGTTAAGATGGAAAAAGAGATAGACCTCGTCTCTTAACATCAATGATTTATAAATACCCACGTCTTTGATATCCTCTTTGCGATACTTTATGATCTCTACTACGCTAAAAAGAGGTATGGCAAAAATTCTTTTGTTCACGCCTACCATCAAGGTACGGATGATGGCTACGGTCAAGGGGAGCTTCATCGTGATTTTAGTGCCGCGTCCTAGCTCGCTCTCTACTTCGATACTTCCTCGTAAAGAGTGGATGACGTTGGCCACCACGTCCATGCCCACGCCTCGGCCAGAGAGGTCGCTTACTTGCTCCACGGTGGAGAATCCGGGCATAAAAATGAGCTCATACGCCTCTTTATCGCTCATCTGTTCGGCTTGCTCTGGTTTGATCAATCCCTTTTCGATCGCTTTTTTCTTTACTTTCTCCGGATCGATCCCACGGCCGTCGTCTTCGATGGAGACGATGATGCGATCCCCTTCTTGTAAAGCTGAGAGGATGATAGTACCATATTCTGGCTTACCTTTTGCTACACGCTCTTCGGGAGGCTCGATACCGTGGTCGATGGCGTTTCGTACAAGGTGGATAAGCGGGTCTTCGAGTTGATTGAGAATACTGCGATCGATTTCGGTATCTTCCCCCTCGAGTTCAAGATTGATCTTTTTACCCACCTTTTTGGCCAAATCTCGCACGATGCGAGGAAATTTGCTAAAAATACGCTTCACTGGCTGCATTCGCAGCTTCATCACCACCTCTTGGAGATCCGATACCGATCGGCTCATACCGGCAATCGCTTCGTTGAGCTCTTCGATGGCGTCTATATCTTCGCAATTGGAGCGAAATCTTGAGGTAAGTTTGACGATGCGGTTACGATCAAGGACCAGCTCTCCTACCAAGTTCATCAGCGTAGAGACCCGCTCGATATCGATACGGATTGTCTCGACCTCTTCTTTTTTGCTCTTTTTGGCTTTGGGCGACTGGGTGGTTTTGGGCTGTTGGACTTGGGTGGAGGGAGGTTGTGGCGCCGGCTTTTGTTCTTGGGTCGCCTCGGGTTTGGGTTCAGATTTCGTATCCGCTGGCTCCGTTTGTGGCTGAGTCTTTTGCTCTTGCTCGGTTTGTGGCTGAGTCTTTTGCTCTTGCTCGGTTTGTGGCTCTACTTTTCGCTCTTGAATAAGATCTTTAATCTCTTTGCCTTGAGCGATCAGCTCATCAAGCTTCATAATCAGATCCATATCCCTCTCTTCTGGAGGAAGCAAGATCAGCTCATCAAGTAGCTCCACGAAACTCTTTTTATCCGGATATTTTTTTATAAGCTCTTGTATTTTGGGATCCACATCCTCTTTAAAAACAAGTTCTGAGTCTGTTTGCCCTTTGGAATTTTCTAGTGGAGGTTGTTGGCTGGGCTGAGACTCCAAGATTTCCTTGTTTGGCTGCGGCGCGGATGAGGATTGGGGTGGAGATGGGGGTATCTCTTGAGGCTCGTTGCCGTCTAATAGGGCTTGGAGTTTGTCTAAGATATCTTTAATCTCCTCGGTATCTGGTATTTCATTGCTGCTTTTGAGGGTTTCGATGGCGTTTTTGATAATGTCCATACCCTCTAAAATGAGATCCATTTTATTTGAATCGAGGCTCATCTCATCGTTTCGCAGCTTATCGAAAATACTCTCGATGATGTGGGCTAGCTCGATGACGCTCTCAAGACCTAAAAAGCCGGCCCCCCCTTTGAGGGTGTGGATACCTCGAAATATCTGATTGAGCAGCTCCTTGTTGGTTGGGTCGTTTTCGAGTTCGATAAGCTCTTGGTCTAGATTTTCGAGGATCTCCTCGGCTTCTTGCAAAAACTCGTCTAGTATCTCTTGCATATCTTCCGTAAGCTCTATATGCATCGATTATCCTTTTTTGTATTCGTCGAACATCTCGTCGATATCCGACTGCTCTACCTCGTTCTCCCAAGCGAACTCCTCAAGGTACTTTTTATCCGCCCCAAATTCGGCTCGCTGGTCTATGATCTCTAAAAAGTGGGTGAGTCTGTCTAGACGCTGAGTGAGGATGTCTTGAAACTGCAAAGCGGCCATGGCTTGGGTTAAAAGTTCGTGGCTTTGTTCATCTTGGCATAGAGCAAGAAGTCGTTGCAGTTTTTCGTATACTTGGTCGGCGCACTCCGTCACTTCTTGTTTGGCCGTTAAGAGATGATGAGAAGCAATCCGTATCGATTCGTTGCGAAAAGTCTTTTTTTGCATGGCTCACCTTTTGTAAAGAGTTTGGTAGATTATCGGTCTTTTCATCGAAAATTTAACCAAAAGATACTAGAATATCATAACACTACATCAAAGAGGACGACGTGGCACAAATGGGTAATTTACAAAAAGCGGCGATACTGGTTTCGGCACTGCCAGAAGATGTTTCTGTGCATATTTTTAAAAAGCTCAAAGAGCATGAGATAGAAAAGCTCATTAAAGCGATCTTGTCTTTAGAAGCCCCTTCCAAAGAGGTGGTAAAAGAGGTGCTAGAGGATGCGTACGAGCATCTCCAAGAAATATCGCCTCTTCGGATCGCTCCAGATCATTTAAAAAAGATTTTGGAAAAGGCGCTTCCCCAAGAGTTGCTGCAAAAACTTTTGGACCAGACTTTTGACGAGCAAGAAGGCAAAGCGATCTTTACGGAGTTAGAAAAGCTTGATTCTAAGATGGTGGCCAATTTGATCAAAGACGAGCACCCTCAAGTTATCGCTTTGATCCTTTCTCAACTCAAACCCTCCAAAGCCGCCGAGATATTGCAGTATATTCCCAAACGGGTTGGCGTGACCAATGTCCAAGAGGAAGTGATCAAGCGTATAGCCTCAATCGAGAAAATCTCCTCCCAAACGCTTAAAGTAGTGGCCAATACCCTAGAAGAAGAGCTGTTGACCATAGGGGCCGATAACGAACAGAGCCTAAGCGGTATCGATATCGCCGCCGAGATTGTCAACTCGCTGCCAAAAGAGCTGCAGATGGATCTGCTCGAAGAGGTGCGTAAGGATGATGAGGTATTGGCCGAGAATATCGAAGAGCGAATGTTTAAATTTGAAGATATTTTAAAACTTGACAACAGAGCGATTATTGAAATTCTTAAAAATGTGGATAAAAACGATTTGATGATGGCTCTCAAAGGGGCTCCCGAAGAGATCCTCAACAAATTTTTATCCAATATGTCCAAGCGGGCGGCGGAGATGTTTTTGGAGGATATGGAGGTCTTGGGACCTGTTAAAAAGAGCGATGTGGAAAAGGCGCAAAAAAAGATCATCGACGAGATCAAAAATCTTATCAACAAGGGCGTTATCGAGTTTGGTTCGGGAGAGGAGTATCTATAATAATTTTATAATAATTTATGTCATAATGAAGATGTTCAATTTTATTGAAAAAGTAGCCTCTTTCAACTATAATAGAATAAATAGTACAATTATTAAGGTATGAGATGGCTGATCAAGACTTTTTGTCTCAAGAGGAGATAGACGCTCTTTTAAGCGGTGATGAGAGTAGCGAGGAAGAGGAAAAGCAAGAGCCCTCGGCCGTTCGTCCTTTTGATTTTTCGGAGCTTGAGAGTATCAAAAAAGGGGGACTGCCCGGTCTTGATCTTATATATGAGCGATGGGTCAAAATTTTTCGAGACGAAATTAGGAAAATTTTACCAAAGATTAATATGGTCTCTAAAGAGAGCATCTATATTACCAGATTTAACACTTTTATGTTTAAGATTCCTATGCCCTCTAGCTATACCACTTTCACGATGAAGCCTTTAAAAGAGACGGGACTGCTCGTAGTCGACTCACGGCTCGTTTTTACCATCATTAGCGTCATGTTTGGCGGGCCGGCTAAGCCTTTTAAAGTGGAAGGGAGGGAGTTTACCAAGCTTGAGACATATGTCATCAAAGACTTTATCGATACGGCGTTAAAGACGCTAGAAGAGACTTTTAGTACCGTCTATCCTTTGAAAGTGGAGAAAAAATCGACTGAGCTTAACCCCTCTTTGGCAAGGATTACCACCGGCAACGAAAAGGTTATCATCGCAGAGTGTGTGGTAGATATCGACGGATTTGAAGCGCCTATTTATTTTTGTTATCCCCAAGGGATGTTTTTGTCAATCAAAGATATTATCTATAGCGAATTCTCCGGCGAAGTGGACAATGTATGGAAAGAGCGTCTTAATGACTCTATTTTACAAACGCCCGTCCAAGTGACGCTGGAGCTGGCCAAGCGGGAATATTTTATGCGAGAGATCATCGATTGGGATTTGGGGACGGAGTTGGTGCTGGATGTGAGCAAGGAAGATCCGGTGATGTTGCGGGTGGAGGATAAAGAGAAATTTGTCTGTCGTTTGGGAAAGGTCAAAGACAAGTATGCGGCTTTGCTCAAACAAGAGGTGGTAAAGGAAGAAGAGGATGAGTGAGCAAAACAAGGAGCTTGGTCCAGACGAATTGATGGCCCAGCAGTTTGAAGAGGTGGGAGAAGAAAAACCACAAGATTTGAATCGGCCGCCAGAAGATGGGGAGGAGTTTGCAAATATGCGGGATGATGAGTCCTTTGGCGGCCAAAACCATAAGCAACATCCATGTTCTGAGATTTTAAAAGAGGACTCAAAGATCTCGATGCTGTTGGATATTCCGCTGGAGGTGACGGTGGAGATCGGTTCGACGGAGATGGCTATAGAGGATGTGCTCAAGCTCAATCCAAACAGCGTCATAGAGCTGGATCGTTTCGTCAACGAGCCTATCGATTTGAAAGTAAACGGCCGAGTGATCGCCAAAGGGGAGCTCTATACGGTTAAAAACAATTTTGGGATCAAGATCACTCATATCATCACGCCTGAGGACAGGCTCAAGATTTTAGATATTTAGGAGAAAAAGATGGCTTTGGATCTGCAATCAATTTATGTATTGGCAAGTGGCGGCTCACGGGCGATGGAGCAGCTTGATACCACCACCAACAACATCGCCAACGCTAATACGAGCGGCTTTAAAAAGCTTATGATAGAGCAGATGAGTCAAAGGCTGGACGAAAACGGCTCGGACTCAAATCATCTGTTTGTCTTTCCGCGATTTAAGCAGACTCTTTTGGATCTGCACCAAGGGCCTTTGAAGCAGACCCAAGCCCCCTTGGATTTGGCCATAGAGGGGAAAGGCTACTTTATGATACGGCGTCAAAATGAGACCCTGCTTACAAGAAACGGCCATTTTTTACTCGATGGCGAGGGATTTTTAGTCGATAGTTTGGGCAACAAAGTACTGGGTACAAACAATAAGCCGATCTTACTGGATGGCCAAAAAGAGATTACGATCACGCAAGAAGGGGCTATTTATCAAGATGGCGAGGAGGTGGCTCGGCTGCAGATTAAAGATTTTGCCAAGATAGAGCCAATAGGAGAGAGCTACTACAAAGGTACGGGAGGGGCGAAAGAGGGAGAGTATAAAGTCCATCAAGGTTTTTTAGAAGGATCAAACATCAATCCGGTGCTTGAGATGACAAGTCTTATTACGGCACAACGAAAATTTGAGATGTACAACAATATTATCAAGAGTATCGACGAGCTCAACCAAAAAACAAACGAAATAGGAAAAGCCTAAAGGAGAGAAAATGATACGAGCGCTTTGGACCGCGGCATCTGGAATGTCGGCTCAGCAAACCAATTTAGACGTTGTTTCGCACAACATCGCCAATGTGAATACGGTGGGTTTTAAACAAAGCCGTGCCAATTTTGAAGATCTGATGTACCAAAATATCAAAGATCCCGGAGTCGTAAGTGCCGATGGCAACAGGGTGCCCTCTGGTATCCAAGTGGGGCTTGGGGTAAAACTAGCGGATGTGAGTAAAATCTTTTCCCAAGGGAGTCTCAAACATACCGGAAGAGATCTGGATATTGCGATAGAGGGGAGAGGATTTTTTAAGATCGAGCTGCCCGGAGGGGGCGAGGCGTATACGAGAGCCGGAGATTTTCAGCTAGACAACGAGGGCTATGTCGTCACGACCGAGGGGTATAGATTGAGCCCAAATATCCAAGTAAGCTCGCCCGAGACTTTGGTGAGCCTTTCCATTAGTCCAAACGGCAAAGTAACGGCGGTGCGAAACGAGGGGGGGACGCAGACGACCGAGGAGCTTGGGGATGTCAAGCTGTATCGTTTCGTCAATCCCGCAGGTCTCAAAGCGATTGGACAAAACCTCTTTTTACCCACCGAGGCTTCTAGCGAGGCGGTGGAGGGTGATCCCAATACCGATGGCTTTGGCAAGCTCTCCCAAGGCTTTTTGGAAAGCTCTAATGTCAATATCGTAGAGGAGATGGTCAATCTCATCGTAGCCCAGCGGGCGTATGAGATGAATTCTAAAGGAATTACCACATCTGATGAAATGTTGCGGACCGTTGCGAATCTTAAATAGTTTTTGGCTGCTTTTGCTTGTACCGTTGGGGGTATGGGCGCAGGTGCATATCGTATTGCATACCCATGCTCGATGGCATAAAGGACTCGCTTTGGGGGAGATTGCCGATATTAGCACCCAAGATAGACAGATTGCAAGATTTTTATCAACGATCAAGCTTCCTGAAAAAATCGTCTCTGATGGGCGTGTGGAGCGTAGTGAGATTATCTGGTTGCTTCAATCTCATATGATCGATCCAAAACGGGTGCGAGTTGGCGGCGGTCCTCTTTTACTCTCTTCCCGGGCTTTGGCTTTGACGAAACGGATGCTCTTGCGCGCCATTGAGGAGTATGTACGACAAAATTATCCGCAAGTAAAGATTGAGCGTATACTTCTTACTTTTCATACCATTCCTTTGCCCAAACACGAGTATCGTTTGAGTATTGCCACTTCTAGCAAAACTTTGACTCATATTTATTTGGATGTGAGAATCTATTCTCAAGGGGAGTTGATAAAGCGGGTCCGTCCTACGGTATTGGTGCATACCTATGCCAAAGTACCCGTGGCCGTGCGGACGATTTTTCGAGGCAAAATTATCGAACCTGAGGATGTACGCTGGGAGTTGCGGCCTCTTAGGGGCTCTCTTTCTCGTTATCTCAAGGCTTCTGAACTCATAGGAGCGGTGGCAAAAAGGCAAATTGAGGCGGGCAGGGTTATCACAAAATCGGCGGTAGAGCCAGACTATGCGGTAAAAAAGAGGAAAAGCGTCAAAATCGTCTATCAAAAGGGGGCGATCTATATTGAACTTTTGGGGCTTGCGCTACAAAATGGTAAAGTAGGAGATGTCATACGTGTCAAAAATATATCCACAAACAAGGTGCTCAGATGCAAAGTAGTGCGAAGTGGTGTAGTGCGCTATTTGTACTAATGCTCATTTGGGGATGTGCTTCTAAGCAGCGGCTGCCCACTAAGCCGCCTAAAATTATGGAGCCGCCCAAAGTGCTCAACGAGCCTGCCAAGAGGCCGCCGGGCTCGTTGTATAATGGCTATGACAACCTTTTTAGCGACGCTAAAGCCTACAACGTAGGAGACGTGGTGACGATTTTGGTCAATGAAAATATCAGAGGTACCGGGCAGACAAATACAAAAAGCGCTCGTACCAACAAGATGGATCTCTCCGTCCCGGCTCCTACGCTCATGGATCGTAAAGTGACGGGCAAGAGCACGCTTTTTGGTTTTGGTCAAAAATCGACCAACAGCTTCCAAGGAAAAGGCGGTACAAATAGGAGTGCTCGCCTTTTGGCCAAAATTACGGCTCGAGTGGTCAAAGTCTATCCTAACGGCAATATGTTTATCGTAGGCAAGAAAATGGTCAAAATCAACGACGATACCCAGTATCTTGTCATTAGCGGTATCATCAATCCCAAAGATGTGGACGCTCAAAATCGTATCGATTCTTCCAAGGTCTCGGATATGTACGTGGAGTATAATGGCAAAGGGTTTTTAAACCAGACGCAACGACCCGGTTGGCTGGCAAATCTTTTAATGAAAATATGGCCTTTTTGATGAAGAGGAGAGGGATGAGATATATAGCGCTCTTGGTACTAGTGGTCGCACGGTTACTGGCGGTGGAGGTGCCGATTGGCCAACTTGTCAATGTGGAGGGCGTAAGAGAAAACTATCTTACTGGATATGGCATCGTAGTGGGCTTGCACGGGACGGGGGACGGGACGACTACGAAATTTATGCTCCAAAGTATTTCTAACATGCTTAAAAAGATGGGGGTCAATATCAACCCTAGCGATATCAAGACCAAAAACGCGGCGGCGGTGATCGTAACGGCAAAGCTGCCTCCCTTTGCCAAGAGCGGTATGGTCGTAGATGTGACGGTAGCCTCGATGGGGGATGCCAAAGACATCGGCAATGGGGTGCTTATACGCACGCCTCTGTTTGGCCCCGATAGAAGAATTTACGCTTTTGCCCAAGGTCCCGTATCTACGGGAGGTGGTTATAGCGAATCCAACAGGGGTGGAAAAGTCCAAAAAAATTTTACGACTACCGGTATTATCCCAAACGGAGCGATTATCGAGCGAAATCTCCCTTATAATTTCTCTCATCAAAAAGAGATCTTTTTGACTTTGAAACACCCCAGTTTCGAGTTGGCCAAAAATATCGTCGATACCATCAACGCTCGCTTTAAAAAGCCTTTGGCTCAAGCGGAGGATTCGGCGACCATCAAGGTCTCTTTTTTGAGCGATATGGGGGATAAGGTCCATTTCATCTCCCAAATTCTCGCCACGCCGGTTCAAAGCGTCAACGAGCCGACCGTCGTGATATCCGAGCGTACCGGCACCGTAATCATGGGCGGAGATATCAAGATCGATACGCCCTTGTACGTCTCCCACGGCAACATCTATGTTACGGTACAAAAAAAGCCCCTTGTCTCCCAGCCTCCGCCGCTCTCGGGAGGCCAGACGGCGCAGGCTACGCAGGTACAGACCAATGTCAAAGAGGAGCAAGGCCATATTTTTGCCATCCCCTCGCCCTCTTTAAAGGATCTGGTACAAGCGTTCAATGACTTGGGCATCTCTCCAAGGGATCTTATCGCTATTATCGAAGCGATTAAAAAAGCGGGGAAACTCCATGCAAAAATTAAAATTATGTGAGGGTGCATTATGAAAATACAAACCTATTGGGATATCAATCAGCTCTCCCAAATTAAAACCAAATCACAAGCCCTAAAAGCCTTTGAGGAGGAGTTTGTTCATATGTTTTTAAAGGAGAGCCGCAAAACGATACAAAGTATCGATCCTCACCATAAAGGATTCGCATCCAAAATGTATTTGGATATGTTTGATATGCAAATAGCCAAAGCGATTTCGGATTCGGATGCTTTGGGTATAAAAGAGTATTTACAGCAGGCTTTGGAAAGCTATCAAAAGAATAGCAAATGACCCAGACGCTCCCTACCCGAATTATTAGCAAAATCAACGAGCACTCCGATGCTATTATTATCGTGCTCATTTTGGCTATTTTGGGTTCGATGGTGCTGCCCATACCCCCCTTTTTACTCGATATTTTACTCACTACTAGTATTACGCTCTCGCTTATTATGTTGATGGCGACGGTCTATATCAATAACCCTTTAGAGATATCGGCATTTCCTTCTTTACTGCTTATCGCCACGCTTTTTCGTCTTTCGCTTAATGTGGCTACGACGAGGCGGATACTTTTGCACGGACATGAGGGACCCGATGCGGCGGGTAAATTGATTGAGAGTTTTGGGCAGTTTGTCGTCGGGGGCAACTACATCGTAGGTATCATCGTCTTTATTGTGCTTGTGACCATCAACTTTATCGTTATTACCAAAGGGACGGAGCGCATTAGCGAAGTGGGCGCAAGATTTACCCTCGATGCGATGCCGGGTAAGCAGATGGCTATCGATGCCGATCTTAACGCCGGTCTTATCGATGAGCAAGAGGCCAAAAAAAGGCGGGAGGAGATAGCCAAAGAGGCCGATTTTTACGGGGCGATGGATGGAGCGAGCAAATTTATCCGAGGCGATGCGGTCGCTGGTATCATAATTACCTTTATCAATATCGTAGGCGGTATCGCCATTGGGACTTTACAGCATGGGATGGATCTCTCTACGGCTGCGGCTAATTTTACTTTGTTAACCGTAGGCGATGGATTGGTAAGCCAAATACCCTCCCTTATCACTTCAACAGCTGCTGGTTTGATGGTCACAAGAGCCGTTTCTGAGACCAATTTGGGTAAGGAGATTTTTTCTCAGCTTACAAGTTATCCCAAAGCTTTGTATATGACTGCGGGGGCTTTGTTCGTTATTGGTCTGGTACCGGGTATGCCCTTTATCCCATTTGCCACCTTGGCTTCCATACTGGCCATCACGGCGTATATGATGCAGCTTGAGATAAAAGACAAGGAGGTCGTCGAGGCCGAAGAGCGGGCTAAGGAGCTGCTTAAAGAGGAGGATGAAGAAGATGAGGAGTTGGTAGTCCAGCCAGAAACTATAGCCTTTGAGATCGGTTATGGCCTCATTCCGTTAGTGGACGAATCGCAAGGAGGCGAGCTGATCAAACGGATCCGCTCCTTGCGCAAGCAGTTAAGCCGTGAGCTGGGGTTGCTTGTGCCTTTGATCCATATTAAGGATAATTTAGAGCTTGGCTCTGGGGAGTACCGCATACTTATCAAAGGGATAGAAGTGGCAAAAGGGGAGGTTTATCCGGGTAAATATCTAGCCATCGATACGGGTAACACCAAGGATAAGATCGAGGGGATCGAGACGCAAGAGCCCACTTTTGGGCTAAAAGCCTACTGGATAGATGAAAAGGATAAAGATAGAGCGAAGATGTTGGGTTATACCGTCGTAGATATCCCCACCGTTATTATTACCCATCTTTCTGAAGTTATCAAATCCCACTCCTATGAAATTCTTGGACGCAGTGAAACAAAAGAGTTGGTAGAGTCGCTAGCCAAACGCTATCCCATCGTAAAAGAGATCGTTCCAGAGCAAGTCTCGTATTCGGTACTCCACAGAGTGCTACAAAATCTGCTTAAAGAAAATATTCCCATTAAGGATCTGCTCTCCATCATAGAAGCTTTGGCAGATAACATTACCAAAACAACCGACACCGATATCTTGACGGAGCTGGTGCGAGAGTCGCTCTCTCGTCTTATTACCTCTTTGTACGCAAAAGAGGGGATATTGTACGCCATGGTTATGGATAGTCAAAGTGAGGAGTATCTTTATGAAAAAATCAAGGAGTATAATGGTAATCTTCCACCCGTAGATCCGCAAAAATTGCAAAATCTTATTGTACAAATCAACGCAAATATGGAGAAATTTATTGTGCAACAACGTATACCTGTATTGCTTACCTCTTCGAGCGTGCGTCGCTACGTGCGTAAATTGTTAGAGCCCTATTTGGCGAATGTGGCGGTACTTTCTTATAACGAAGTGGAGCCAAAGACAAAACTCAATATCGTAGCGAAGGTGACGTTTGATGGAAATAATTAAGTATGAGGGGCACGATCTAGATGAATTGATTCTTAGGGCTAAAAAAGAGTATGGCAAAGATGTCAAAATTATTAGTTACGAAGTGAGCAAAGGGGGGCTTTTTGGGAAGAAAAAGTACTCTTTGTTCGTACAAGTGGCTACTCCGGAGGAAGGTTTTGTAGACCTTTTGACAAAAGAGGAGAGAAACGAGGAGATCGACCGCTTTTTGGGAAAGATCGAGAATATGATCGATAAAAAGATCGAGCCGCTTAAAAAAGTGCTCGAAGAGGGCAAGTGTGCCGACTTGAGCGTCCCGGCACATAATGCCATACCCACGGAGCTCGATTTTGCCGAGCAGTTTAAGGAGTTTACCGGAGACGCCTTGGATCTGATTAAGCTTTTGATCAAAAAGGATGTAGATCCCAAAATCGCCAAAACTTTGGTCAAGGAGTCGTGCGGATTTGATATTGATGCGAATAAGTTTGATCTTAATACCTCCTTTTTTAAAGAGGCGTTGATCAAAGCTATCGAAAAGAAGATCAAATTTAAAGGACCTTTGCGGCTGCAAAAAGGAGCTTTTAAGGTTATTGCTTTTGTGGGGCCTACCGGTGTGGGGAAGACGACCAATCTTTTTAAGATCGCTTCTGAGCTTGTTATTAATCAGAAGCTAAGAATCGCCGTAATCAGTATCGATACTTTTAAAGTAGGAGCGATCCAGCAGGCTCGATCTTTCTCCAATATTTTGAATATTCCTTTCTACGCCATTACGGACTCAAAAAATTTGAAAAAAACTTTACAAAATCTCAACGGGCTTGACGTAGTCCTTATAGATACCGTAGGGCGGAGTCACTACGATTATTGGAGATTAGGGGAGATGAAAGAGATTTTGGGCGGCGGAAGCGATTTTATGGATATCTCTTTGGTCATTAGCTGCAATTATAAAAATTCCGAGGCGATAGAGATCGTCAATCGCTATCGTACCTTTTTCCCCATCAACGATATATTTTTTACCAAAATCGACGAAACCTACAAGCCGGGGATACTGCTCAATCTTCCTATCAAAGCCGATATTCCGGTCTCTTTTATCAGTACGGGGCAAAAGGTCCCAGAAGATATCCGTATCCTCAATCCCGAGAGGATGGCCAACTATATCTTAGGTGAGCACTCATGATGGATCAAGCGAGCGGATTAAGAGAACTAGTAGCCAAAAGCGGCTCTACGAATTCTAGATTTATTACCATCGCAAGCGGTAAAGGAGGGGTGGGGAAGACCAATTTTGCCGTTAATTTCGCTTATGTGATGGCCAATGTTTTTGATAGGAAGATTTTGCTGATCGACGCCGATATCGGTTTGGCCAACGTTCATCTCTTTTTAAATGCCGATCCTTCTAAGAATATCAAAAATCTTTTTAACGGCGAGCCGATCGACTCTATCATCCATCACACCTACGGGTTTGATGCGCTGCTAGGATTTTCCGGTATAGAAGATATCTTTGAGATGGAAGACTCCTCCGTACTTACCATCATCAACGAACTAGAGAGGATATCGAGCCAATATGATTATGTGGTGATCGATACGGGCTCTGGCATCAATCAAAAAGTGGCGGCTTTTTTGCGAGCGAGCCATAAAGGCTATATCATTACCACTCCAGAACCTACGGCTTTGATGGATGCGTACGCTTTTATGAAGTCCATTTACAATATTTATGGATACGATAGTTTTAAGATAGTAGTCAATATGTGTAAAAACAAAGAAGAGGGTGAGTTGACTTTTAACAAACTAAAAGTATCCGCCAAAAAATTTTTGGGGATAGATTTAGAGCTCATAGGCATTTTGCCCTATACCAACAACCTTCGCAGTGCAGTCAAAAACAACGAGCTTATCTGTATGCGTTATCCCAAAGATCCTTATAGTATCAATATTGCTAATATCTGTAAAAATGAGTTACAATTGGGAGAAGGCGAAGATGAAAATTTTTGGCGTAAACTTTTTGATGTAATGGGGAAAAAACCATCATGACCTTGACCTCCGAACAAAAACAGCAGATTATCTTGGATAATACGGCTCTGGTAAAAAAGGTAGCTTCCAAAATCTTTTTTAAACTGCCAAAAGATGCGGGTATAGAGTTTGACGAATTGGTCAACACCGGCATCATCGGTCTTATCAAAGCGATTGATAAGTTCGATAATTCTAAAGCGCAGTTTTCTACTTATGCCTATATCAAGATACGAGGGGAGATTCTTGATTATTTACGAAGCTTGCACGTAATGCCTAGGAGTATGCGTGAGAAGATCAAAAAGGAAAAGGAAGAAGGCAAAGATATCCCTCTGTCGAATTTGGCTATAATGATTAGTATGGAAAAGGCTCTGGGGCCCGAGGAGGGTGCTCCTAAATTGATCGATGTGATGGTGAGTGATGATTTAAGCCCTGAAGATCAGGCTATCTCCTCGCAGATGGGGGATTTGATCAAAGAGGCGATGAAAAAGTTGAACGACAAAGAGCAAAAGACGCTGCAGATGTTCTTTTTTGAAGAGCGTGAACCAAAAGAGATAGCTGCGGCTTTGGGAATTTCTCAATCCAGAGTATCGCAAATAAAATCTCAAGCGGTAAAAAAACTCAAAGCTATTTTGAAAGATTTGGAGGAGCAATGAATTTACTCGCACTACTCTTTTATGATAAAAATCTAGCTGTTGGACAAAACTCTGTCCCCGTGGGCTCAAAAGCAGATTTTGCCGCTCTTTTGGATAGGTTGCAGCACGGCTCCTCCAGCCACTCTACACTCAACACACACCAGCCCCTTTTGCCTCAAGAGGAGTCGATGCTTTTGGAGAAGAGCCTGAATCACTCCTCTTTTATTATTGACAAAGAAGATAAAAATTTTATGAGAGCCTCTGAGCATACCTCTTTGACTATGAAAACTACATTGCCAAAATCTGCTAAGATATCTCAAGAGCGACTTTTGGTCAAATCTTTTGATAAAAATAAAAAAGAGTCTCCAGATCTACAAAGAGCAATCGATACGAAGATGCAAAATCAAACGCCTCTTGTACAACAAAAGTTTCAAAAAGGTTTGACGAAAAGTTCTTGGTACTCAAATGAAGCGACCCCCTCCTCTTACAAAGAGCCACTCCATCAATCCAAAACTCATACTCCCCGATCTTTGTACAAACAAAAAAAATCTACGCCCCATACATCCCATAGCCAAAGCTTTCTTACGCAAACGTCCATAGTTTTAACGCCTCTATCCCAAGATACCTCCCAGCCGCTTATGAGGGAGGAAAATCAACAAAAGGTAAATCTAAAAAAGAGTGGGCAGGTCAAAGATCTTTTATCTAAGGAGCAACAAGGGCCGTTGGAAGCCGCTTTTAAGAAGAATGGAGCAGGGCAGATACGAAAAAATAGAGTTGAGAGGGGGCAGATTGTTAAAAAGAGAGCCGATGTACCAACAAAAGAGTTTGTACGCAAAGACTCCTCTTTATCTCATGATTTTTTGGCAAAGAGCCTACAAGAAAAAAAAGTATCCCATCAAAGCGCACCTACGCTCCATTCTGGTACCCGAAGAGTCGTAACAAACGAGCAAGTTGCGCCAGATACAAAGATGAAAAAGAGCCAAAGGAGTAGGGTAGAAGCAAATGGCAAAGGGGTCGTGGAGGAGGGGGTAGCCGCTCCATCCATACAAGAGGAAAGGCTTGTGGATGGATCTTGTTTTATTCATAAGAGCCGTCCCTTGGAGGCAAAGGGCTCAAAAGGCGGGGCCTCTTTGGCCGCGCATTCTGTCCATCGACATAAAAAATCGCAAAAGAGCCAAAGGAGTGGGATAGAAGCAAATGGCGAAAGGGTTGTGGAGGAGGGGGTAGCCGCTCCATCCATACAAGAGGAAAGGCTTGTGGGTGGATCTCGTTTTATTCATAAGAGCCGTCCCTTGGAGGCAAAGGGCTCAAAAGGCGGGGCCTCTTTGGCCGCGCATTCTGTCCATCGGCATAAAAAATCGCAAAAGAGCCAAAG
>WGAT01000008.1 GCA_015494715.1 Campylobacterota bacterium | reverse complement strand
TCGACCCGACTCTTCTTATAGAGGCCACCCAGGCCGCCGGCAACTGTGGAGTGCTGTGCGAAGGGGGCAAAAAAATAGATGAAAAAGAGTTTTTGCAAGAGCTGTACGAGCAGATCCATATCGGAGGAGCCAGAGGCAACGGTACCGGACGCAATATCCACCAGCGTCCTTTGCCAGAAGCGATCAAGATGGCCAACGCCATCTACGCCATTACCTGCGAAAATAAAAGCCTCGAAGAGGCACTGAGGATCTTGAAAGGATGAAGGTCGAAGATCTGGGGCTCGTACCCTATGAGCGGATCGATGCCATTCTAGAAGAGCATATCCCTTTGGCCAAAAAGGAGGATCATCTGCTGCTGTGCACCCATTTGCCGGTCTACACTATCGGCAGCCAACCCTACGCTTGCGATCTGCCTTTGGTCCCTACCGACAGAGGAGGAAGCGTCACCTATTTTGACGAGGGGTGCTTGATGCTCTATTTTGCTTTTAAAGTCCCCTCTCCCGCAAGATTCTACGCCAAAGTGATCCAAGCGGTGCAGAACTTTTTCAATACTTTCGATCCCGCTATCGCCTATGATCGCAAAAGACCCGGATTTTATATAGATGGCCAAAAAATTGCCTCCTTGGGATTTCGCTACAAAAATGGTGCGAGCAAGCACGGGGTCTCTTTGCATATCGCTCCAGACCTTGGAGCTTTTAATCGCATCGAGCCTTGTGGACTCAAAGGCGTGCGGGCCACCTCTTTACAAGAGTTGGGGTTTACTCTTGATATTCCAAGAGCCAAAGAGCTCGCAATCAAGGTAGTCAAAGATGTATTTAAAGCCTAGAGTCAAAGCTCCGGCACCAGAGCTTATCGAAAAGACCGCCGCCATTTTGCGCCGCAACGCCGCCAATACCATCTGTTTGGAGTCCAAATGTCCCAATATCGCCGAATGTTTTGATAGAGGTACCGCCACATTTTTGATCTTGGGCACTCGGTGTACAAGAGCTTGTGCCTTTTGCAATGTCACACACGCAAAGCCAACTCTGCCAGATCCTAGCGAACCCGAGCGAGTGGCAAGAGCGGTACAGCAAATGGGGCTAAACTATGTAGTCATCACCTCCGTAGATCGCGACGATCTCAAAGACGGGGGAGCAAGCCACTTTGCATCGGTCTGCCACGCTATCCAAACGGCAAATCCAAAGGTCAAAATCGAACTCCTTACGCCAGATTTTAGAGGAAAAACGGAGGCTTTGGATAAAGTTATAGCGGCCAAACCCTACAAGCTGGCCCACAATATCGAAACGGTCCAAAGACTTACCCCCCTCATAATGCCCGGATGTGACTATGATCGGAGTTTGGAAGTTCTCGCCTACTATGCCAAAAGTACCATCTTAACCAAATCCTCGATTATGGTAGGACTGGGTGAGACACAAGCGGAGCTAGAAACTACATTCAAAGATTTAGCCAAAGCGGGCGTACAACACCTTACCATCGGTCAGTATCTGCGCCCCTCCCCCGCTCACTGGCCCGTACACCGCTACTACGCACCCTATGAATTTGAAAAACTCAAACTCGCCGCCCAAAAGGCGGGGATACCACATATAGTTGGCGGAGTACTGGTACGCAGCAGCTACTACGCCGACATACTCTAAAGGAGCGCCGCCATGCAAGAGTATCAACTTCTTCAACTGCTTGAGCGATACGGCATCACGGTACCTAAGTATCGCACTTTTGAGATTGACCAAAAATTTTTCTTTGATCGCTTCCCCTGCGTGCTCAAGATCGACTCGCCCAAAGTAGTCCATAAGAGCGATGTGGGAGGCGTGCGAATGGGTATCCACTCCAACGAAGAGCTCCAGCGGGCCAAGTATGAAATTTTGTCCAATCTTCAAAAACATGGAATTTTTTTGGATCTGGAGGATAAATTCATCGTCGAGGAGGAGGTAAGGGGCGAGGAGTTTTATATTGGAGGGATTTTTGATCCCATCTTTGAAGAGGTACTCCTCTTTGGCAAAGGGGGCGTACTTATCGAAATAGAAAAGGATATCTGCTATATCGATAGCGAAGCGGATGCCAAAGAGATCGTCAAAAGTTTCAAAACGACCAAAATATCCAAGATTTTCCCACAATTTCGAGGCAAAGAGTACAAGATCGAGTATGTGATCGACGTGGTACAAAAATTTCAAAAGCTCTTTAGCGCCGAGCCTATCGTGGAGTTTGACGTCAATCCCCTCATCTATACCGAGGAGGGTTTCGTAGCCGTAGACGTGCGTATGAAACAAGGAATCAAGAGCCGCTTTGAAGCGCGCAAGCGAAGCGAAGATATCTTTCATAACGAAAAAGTCGCCATCTTTGGCGCTACGGACAATCCTAAAAAGGTAGGCTACGCACTGGCTAAAAACGCTCTTGCCTCCAAAGCCGATATCTACTTTGTCAATCCAAAACTCAAGGAGCTCTTTGGCAAAAGGGTCTACCACGACATTAAAGAGCTCCCGCCCATCGATACGGCCGTTATCGCAATCCCAAGCGAGTATGTGCTCACAACGGTGGAAAAACTTGGCCAAAAAGGGGTAAAGAATATCATCGTCATTAGTGCCGGATTCAAAGAGAGCGGCAACAAAGAGGCAGAAGAGAAACTGACCAAACTGGCCAAGCAGTACGATCTCAATATCCTAGGCCCCAACTGCTTGGGACTTTATAACGCCCAAAAAGAGCTTAACCTCACTTTTGCCGCCGATACCATTTTGCCCGGCTCCATCGCCTTGCTCTCACAATCTGGCGCGGTGCTCAGCGCCCTTATAGACAAAGCCGCCACCTACTCCATCGGCTTTTCTCATATCCTCTCGCTGGGCAATATGGCCGATTTTGACTTTGGCGACGCAATAGAGGCGCTCCAAAACAAGTCCCAATGCACATCCATCAATATCTACGCCGAAGGGGTTCGCCACGGCAAAAAGTTTTTACGGCGCATTAGAAAGAGTTCCAAACCCATCTTTGTCTACAAAGCGGGCAAAACCGAAGCGGCAAAAAAAGCCGCTTTTAGTCATACTGGCAACATGAGCGGCAGCTATGAGATGCTGGCCGGACTTTGCCATAGCGCGGGGGCAAAGATCAAGCACGATATCGACGAGTTGATTTTTGCCCCACACTATGAGAACTACAAAGAGGCGCTCATCATCACCAACGCCGGCGGTCCGGGTACGATTCTCACCGACATCCTCGTCCAACACGGCAAAAAAATGTATGAACTCACACCAAAGGAGCTCAAACTCTTGAATAAAGTGCTCCCTCCCACATGGTCTAAAAACAATCCGGTCGACATTATCGGGGACGCTACGAGCGAGCGCTATAGAGCGGCTTTGGAGATTTTGTATAAGCCCCAGCTTTTAATCTTTATCCTCGTTACGCCCCAATTCATGACGGATGGGAAAAATATCGCCAAACTCGTAGAAGATAGACCAAACCTCATCCCCATATTTTTTGGTAGCGAGACTTTCAAACCGGTGTTTGCCTATTTCCAACAACACCGTATTTTATACTTCAACGATTTAGAAAACGTAGCAAATATCTTATAAGGAGAAACAATGAGCAAATATATCAAATGGTTCAAAGAGATCGGTATCAAAGACGTAGCCGAAGTGGGCGGAAAAAACGCAAGCCTTGGAGAGATGTACAACGCCCTCTCCCCTCTTGGCGTCCATGTCCCCAACGGCTTTGCCGTCACCGCTACGGCCTATAAACACTA
>WGAT01000007.1 GCA_015494715.1 Campylobacterota bacterium | reverse complement strand
TCTTACTTCTCCTATGCCAAAGGTTGATGCCCCAACCTTTATAAAAATTATACCAAAAGAGTTTCAAGGAAGACAAACTTCCTCTCAACTCTTTTGTCGCCTTATATCCCCATTGATAAATCAAGGGGCTTTACGGCGAATTTTCGGTAAATTCCTTGATAGAAAGTGTGGCGATCGGGTAGAGCCCCAAAACTGAGATAGCCGCTTAGCGCTTTGGGATTAAAACGCTTTTGGCCAAGGTAAGAAACGATCGCCTTGATCTCAGAGGCAAAAACAAAACGGCTCTCGTCCTGATAGTAATAGAGGGGCTTTTTACCAAAGATATCCCGTCCTAGATAGAGCCTTTTTCCATCGTATAAGCCAAAGGCAAACATCCCTTTGAGTCTGGAAAAATCGGGATAGCTTTGGATGATGGCTTCTAACTCGCTTGTGGCTCCAAATTCTTCATAGTTGTAGATCTCTCCATTGAAAAGGGCTACCTTGCCCTCTCGCTCCAAGGGCTGATGAGCTTTGGGATCTAAGATATACAAGCGGCGATGGCCAAGAAAAAGCCCATCTTTGTGATAAATACCCTCCCCATCAAATCCCCGATGGGCAAGGGTTTGCAAAGCTCTCACAGCCCGCTCGTACTCTACCTCGCCAACCACTCCAAAAATAGCGCACATTAGCGTTTAGGCATAAACTTGGTAATGGCGTACCCCTCTTTTTTGAGCTTGTCGGACTGGTCGTAGTCGTACTCTTCCAGATACTCGTTGAGGACCTCGGCCATGAGCCTTAGCCGATCCTCGATAGAGATATCGGGATGACGCTCTTCTAAAAAGCTATAGAGGTCTTTGTCCCCTTTCTTACACTCCTTATGCAGCTCCTCGACTCTTTTTAGATCCATTTTTTTCTCCTTAACCATTTGTAAATAGCAAAAGCGATGGCGATATTGAGTACCCATACGGCAAAATAGCCATACTTCCAATGCAGCTCAGGCATATAATCAAAATTCATCCCGTAATTACCAACGATAAAGGTCAAAGGCAAAAATATCAATGTAATGCCGGTAAGCCGCTGCATCGTCTTGTTCATCTGGTTGCTCATAAAACCCATCAGCAGGTTTTGCAAATAGCCCGTTCGATCCAGATAGGCTTTGGACTCGTTGATAAGAAAGCTTAGATGCTCTTTGAGATCGATAAACTCATATTTGAGCTTTTTGCGCAGGCTGGTAGGGTAGTGATTGTAGAGCTTGTTTATCACATCGTTTTCAAGGATGCTCACTTTTGAAATCTTGTTGAGGCTTCGCCTGGCAAAGTAGAGCTGGGTTTGGATCTGTTTCTCCTCTACATCTTCGCTAAAAATCTTATCTTCGATAATTTCTAATTTATCGTCGATAAAATCGATGATGTTCATCTTGAAATCTATCAAAATATCAATAAGAATATAGGTGGCATACTCCAGTCTGTCTCCTGGTCTGTAACGGCGGCGAAACCTTGCCACTACCCGCTGGATGATATCGCGTTCCTCACATAAAAAGATCAGTTTGTTTTGGATATGGACGAGCACGATGTTGCCATCTTCATACAGCAGTATATTCTCTTCACTCCTTTTAAAATATTTCATCACGATAAATTTAAACCCCTCTCCCTCCTCATACGCTACGCTTTGGTCTTCGTTGCGGATATCTTCGATAAAGCTCTCGGGGAAGCCGTGGGAGATAAGCCACGAGACCACCCGCTCGTTGCTTGGGGTGGTAAAGACAATCTGCTTTTGCTCTTCTTGCAGATCGATTTGCTCTTTTTTTTCCAATTCGTCCGATATTACATACATTAAAAACTACATCCTCTATATCTATATTTTTCGAGTACCTCCATCAGCGGCTCTACGATGCTCTTGGACAAAGGGAGTACAAGTACCGCTTTATAGAGCTCCTCGCTTGTAGGCAGATACTCCCCAGCCAAAAGGGTGGTACGATAAAGGGGCTTGAATCGCACTTTCACATCGATCCCCTTTTGCTGCAGCTCTTGATAGATATCCTCCTTGGGGCAATACAAAGATGGCTTGAGCAAGATAGGATACTCGCTCTTGATCGTTTTTGTCCCCAAAGGGAGCATATCAAAATAGGGATTACCCGCAAAACGCTCGTTTAAGTACGCTACGATCTCGTTGGACTTCTCGATAAGCTCTTGGGGGACTTTACACGGCGGACGAAGATTTTTTATGCCAACATCGACGAGATCATAATTCCACAGCCGACCCTTTTTGACGCCACCATTCAAAAAGAGCTCCAATTTCTGGCCAATCTGCTCATCACACTCTACCATCACACAATCTTTGTATTTCATCACCCAGACTCTCGCCTCCCCTACGGGCTCACCCCAGTTTTGAAAGACTATCTGGCTTTTAGGCTTAAAGCTCTCAAAAAAGTTGTGGGTCACCATGGCATCGCTGGAATAGTCGAGTCCCACATCCACAAGCTCTATATCCACTCCTCTCATCTTCGCAACAGCGGCAAAAAAGGTAGGAGCTACGGCGGGCAAAGTCACGCTTTCCCATCCAAAAGCGTGTAAAAGCGCTAGATAGACCACCGAAGAGTTTTTGGCATAGAGTCGCACATCCAGCCCTTGTAGTTTTTTTTGATTATGTTAGAATAGCACAAAAAACAAGATATAGGCTAGGGCATGGGGAAAAACCTTATTATTGTCGAATCACCGGCAAAAGCAAAAACAATACAAAATTTTTTGGGTAATGAGTATGAAGTGATCGCCTCCAAAGGACATATTAGAGATCTTCCAAAAACCAGTTTTGGCATCAAAATAGAGGAAAATCGCTTCATCCCCCAATACCGAGTGGACAAGGATCACTCCGAAATTACGAAAAAACTGAAAAATCTGGCAAAAAAAGCAAAGACCATCTACATCGCCACGGACGAAGATAGGGAAGGAGAAGCGATTGGCTACCACATCGCCCAAATGATTGGCAAAAATCCAGAGGAACTGCCTCGCATCGTCTTTCACGAAATTACCAAAAGTGCCATCCAAAAAGCACTCCAAAATCCTCGCACCATCGATATGAACAGGGTCAACGCCCAGCAGGCAAGACGACTGCTCGATCGAATCGTGGGCTATAAGCTAAGCCCGCTGCTCTCTTCTAAAATCCAGCGAGGACTCAGCGCTGGGCGAGTCCAAAGCGCCGCACTCAAACTGGTAGTCGATCGCGAACGAGAGATCCAAGCTTTCAAACCCCAAGAGTATTGGAGCATCGATGCGCTCTTTAACGATACGATCGACGCTGCATTGGCCGAATATGAGGGGAAGAAGCTTGGAAAAATGGATATCAAAACCAAAGAGCAGGCTCAAAATATAGTACAAAAGGTCAAAGGCGAGCCTTTCGTGGTGGATAGAATCGAAAAGAAGCGGCGAGTCACCAAATCTCCTGCTCCTTTTATGACTTCGACACTCCAGCAAGCCGCCTCCAGCCAGTTGGGATTTAGCCCCAAAAAGACGATGATGCTGGCCCAAAAGCTCTACGAGGGAGTCCAAACCCCCAAAGGGATCACCGGAGTGATTACCTATATGCGAACGGACAGCCTTAACATCGCCAAAGAGGCGCAAGAGGCGGCTAGAGAGCTGATAGAAAAAAAGTTTGGCCGAGAGTATCTGCCCGAAAAACCAAAGCAGTACACTACCAAATCAAAAGGAGCCCAAGAGGCCCACGAGGCGATACGCCCCACCATGCTCGACTTCACTCCAGAAGTGGCCAAAAACTATCTCACGCCAGATGAGCTCAAGCTCTATACCCTCATCTACAACCGTTTCTTGGCCTCTCAGATGAAAGATGCCATCTTCGAGACCCAGACCATCTCCTTTACAAGCCCAAGCTCCACTTTCAAAGCCAATGGGCGCAAACTCATCTTTGATGGCTTTTACAAGGTGCTGGGCAACGAGGACAAAGACAAACTCTTACCAGAGCTCAAAGAGGGCCAAGAGGCGAAGCTGAGCAAAATCGAAGCCCATCAGCACTTTACCGAACCGCCGAGTCGATTTTCGGAGGCAAGCCTTATTAAGACGCTAGAATCCTTGGGGATCGGGCGACCATCCACTTACGCTCCTACCATCGCTTTGCTGCAAGCAAGGGATTATATCGAGTTAGAGAAAAAGGCGATCAAACCTACCCAAACCGCCTTTAAGGTGATAGAAGTGCTCGAAAATCATTTCCCCGACATCGTCAATAGCAACTTTACCGCTAAAATGGAAGAAGAGCTCGACGAAATCGCCGAGGCAAAAAAAGATTGGCAGCGGGTACTCAAAGAGTTTTACGACCCTTTCATCGAGCTCATCGAAAAGGGCAAAAAGGAGATCAAAAGCCAAAAAATCGCCATCCCAATCGGCCGAAGCTGTCCAGAGTGCGGAGCGGAACTTGTCAAACGCAAAGGTCGTTATGGCGAATTTATCGCTTGTAGCGCCTTTCCAAAATGCAAATATACCGAGCAGCTAGAGAGCGAAAAACCCCAAGAGGTGAGTGCAGAAAAATGTGAGAAATGTGGCTCGCCAATGGTTGTCAAACGAGGCCCTAGAGGCGAATTTTTGGCCTGTAGCGCCTATCCGGAGTGTAAAAATACAAAGCCTTTGGCCAAAAAGGAGCCCAAAAAACTGGAAGTCCAATGTCCCGAGTGTGGGGGAGATATCGTGGAGCGCTTCAGTCGCCGGGGCAAATTTTTTGGCTGCGCCAACTATCCTGAGTGCACTTTCCTCTCAAAATTCGAGCCAACGGACAAAAAATGCCCCGAATGCGGCTACCTTATGGCCAAACGCACCTTTCGAGGCAAAGAGGTGTATGAGTGCATCCAATGCAAACATAAAGAGGAGCGATGAATATTGGCATCATCTCAGATACCCACGACAAACTAGACAGCACCCAAGAGGTCGTACGAAAGCTGCAAGAGCATACTATCGACTACCTCATCCACGCAGGCGATATCGGCCAAAAAGTACTAAACTATCTTGATGGCTTGGATATCACAACCATCGCAGTGTACGGCAATACCGATACCTCTTTGGATACATCGAAGCTACAAAAAGTACGGCTGCACAAACAGCCTTACTACTTCAAAATCGGCCAAACCACTTTCAAGCTTATGCACCAGCCCTACTTCCTCACTCCCGATAGCGATGTAGTGATCTTTGGCCATTTGCACAAATTCTCCTGTGAGCGTGGCAAGGCTCTCTTTCTCAATCCGGGTGAAGTATGTGCTAGGGAAAAACCAAGAATTGAGTGCGCTCTTTTGGATTTGGACACCATGAAAGTCACCTATTTGTATAAAGAATCTAGCTGGAAAAGCGAAGAGGTGTGTGCATGAAAGTCTATCTGTGTGCCATCAGTAATATCAGTAGCGGCGTATGTGCCGAGGATTGTAGCTTTTGTACCCAAAGTACCAAATACAAAGCCGATATTCCCCGCTATAAATACAAAGCCATTGAAACTATCGTCCACGAGGCCAAAAAGGCAAAAGCGGCCAAAGCGATAGGTTTTTGCCTTGTGACGGCTGGTAAAGGGATCGACGATAAGATTTTGGATTTCGTCTGCCGCGCGGCTCAAGCGGTCAAAAAGGAGGTACCGGGTATCGCACTGATTGGCTGCAATGGTACGGCTACGACCCAGCAGCTAAAAGAGCTCAAAAGAAGCGGCATCGACAACTACAACCACAACCTTGAAACTGCCCGCAGCTACTACCCTGCCATCTGTACGACCCACGGCTGGGAGGAACGTTATCAGACCTGCCTCAATGCCAAAGAGGCTGGTCTTCATCTTTGCACCGGTGGGATTTTTGGACTTGGAGAGAGCGAGGCACAACGCCAAGAGTTCATCGAGCAAATAGCAAGTCTCGCTCCTATGAGCGTACCCGTCAACTTTTTCCATCCAAATCCTGCCCTGCCGCTTCCCCAAAAAATAATGGATAAAGAGGAGGCATTAACACTCATTCGCCAAGTCCGTGCAGCGTTGCCAAAGGCTATGGTGATGGTAGCGGGCGGTCGGGAGCTCGTTTTTGGCCGGCAGTGGCCAAGAATCTTGGAGGCCGGTGCCAACGCCATCGTCATCGGAGACTACCTCACCACAAAGGGGGAGCGTCCCGACAAGGATTTGCAAACGCTGCGTGATTTGGGATATGAGATAGCCACTAGTTGTCATGAGTGAGATTGGCATTATCCTTATCATCTCTTTGATCATCTTCTCCTCCCCTTTTGTCTCCAAATTTACCTCCTTGCCCACCTCGGTCGTGGAGATCATAGCCGGGACCATTTTTGGCTCTTTGGGACTTTTGCACCACGGCCCACTTTTTGAGCTCGTGGCGGAATTTGGCTTTTTGTATTTGATGTTTTTAGCCGGACTCGAAGTCGATCTCAAAAAGATCCTCTCTCTCCCAAGCTCTACGCTCAAAAGCGGTCTACTTTATATTTTCTTGCTCTATCTGCTCTCCTTTGCCATCGTTAAATATATGGATTTTGATACGATGTTTGCCGCCATTTTCCCACTCATCTCCGTAGGACTCATAGCCGCTTTAAAAAAGGAATATGGAAAAGAGAGCTGGCTCGATCTCGCCATCGCCATCGGAAGCCTTGGCGAAGTGGTCTCTATCGCCGTACTGACTATTTTAAGCGCGATGATGGAATTTGGGATAGGGACCAAATTTTATCAAACGCTTGCGATTTTGCTCCTCTTTTTACTTTTAATTTTGGCTCTTTTTAAATTTTTGCAAGTCCTTTTTTGGTGGTATCCGGAGCTCAAAACGATCCTTATGCCCAAAATAGATAACGAAGAGCAAGATATCCGCCTCTCTATGGCTCTTTTTTTTACGCTCGTTGCCATAATGCTCTATCTCCATCTTGAAGTGGCTTTTGGCGCTTTCATAGCCGGTATTTTCATCGCCACCTTTTTTGAGCACAAACGAAGTCTTCCCCACAAACTCTCAGCTTTTGGATTTGGCTTTTTGGTGCCCATCTTTTTTATCTTCACTGGCAGCAGTTTTAAAATATCGGCTTTATGGATGGAAGGGATTGTAAGTGGGGCCTTACTTATTACAACCATTATGATCTTTATTCGTATCGCCGCCTCGATGGTATTTTATAAAATTTTATCCCCTATGCATAAAATACTCTTCGCCCTCTCCCACTCCATGCCCTTGACTTTACTCGTAGCCATAGCCACGCTCGCTTTGCACTCTCACGTTATCGACGAGTCTGGATATATGGCTTTTATTTTGGCTAGTATTTTAGAAGTGATCGTAGCTATGGTCGTGATACGGATGATGATGCGTCTTAAAGGCAAGAGATTCGATAATTTTCCCCTCTTTGGAGATCTACTCGACAATCTTTGGAAACCGAGATAGCCATTCGATAAAAGCTCGAATGAGCCCCAAGCTGTATTTGATGAAAAAGGGGATGCTCCAAAACTATTCTTTTACTTGGAAAATCGCTTTTTTTGATAAAATCGAGCACAATCTTTTTAGGCGAATCTAATACAAAAGAGCGTTTGAGCCGATCGGGAGTTTGAATGATCAAAAAGTCGGGATACACCAATATAGTTCCAAATCTATACTCTATTTTCCTTAAGAGTAGCGGATTGTTGGCAACGGAGCTACTCTGAGCGCTTTGGACATTGTGCGTGCCAATACTTGAGGCATAAGGCGTCACGGGATGGGGCGCAGATGCACCCGGCAGGATAAAAGGGTTTACTCTTGCGTATCCCAAAACTACGCAACACCATAGCAGCAGCGGTACTTTTTTCATTGTTCAGGCTCCAATTCTTTTAACTCAAAATATTTCTTTTGCAGTCTTGCGTTCTCTTTTTTTAAAAATTTAATTTTTCTTTGGAGTGTCTTTTCCTGAACATCAAGCTTGTACAACACCTCAACCGAATTGGTACCAAAAAGCAGCAAACCTATATAAATGCCCAGAAAAATGAGCACTACAAAGAAAAATATATACTTCCCGACTACTCCCAACCACCCTCTTGAGGGGGCGAGGGAGTCTAATAGCTCTTCTGGTCTTTCAGCCATTACTTGCCAAAGAGCTCTTTACCGATATACTCTGGATAGAGTAGATCTCGTTCAATCTCCAAAAGTCGGTTGTATTTGGCGGTACGCTCTCCTCTAGCCGGAGCTCCCGTCTTGATCTGGCCGGTATTGAGTGCCACGGCAAAATCGGCGATAAAGGCATCCTCACTTTCACCACTTCTATGGCTCACCACACATCGGTAGTTGTTGCGCTGAGCCAGTCGCACCGTCTTCATCGTCTCACTGACGCTTCCGATCTGATTTGGCTTGATGAGGATGGCGTTGGCCACACCCTCCTCGATTCCTTTGCGTAGGATTTGCGGATTGGTTACAAAAATATCATCGCCGACAAGTTGGATTTTGTCTCCAAGTTTTTGTGTCAAAATCTTCCATCCTTGCCAATCATCCTCGGCCATGCCATCTTCAAGCGATACGATTGGAAAACGCTTAACAAGATCTGCATAAAACTCTACAAGCTCCTCGGCGCTAAGTACCCTGCCGTCTCCTTTGAGTTCATATTTGCCATCTTTGTAAAACTCGCTGCTCGCCGCATCCAAGGCGATATTGACCTGCTCACCCGGCTTGTATCCCGCTTTTTCGATAGCTTTGAGGATATATTCGATGGGCTCTTCATTGTTTTTGAAATTTGGAGCAAATCCCCCCTCATCGCCCAAAGCCGTAGGGTGACCATCTTGGGCCAATAGCTTTTTGAGAGTATGGTAGATCTCACTACTGGCTCGCAAAGCCTCTTTATACTCGTCAAATCCGCTAGGTAAGATCATATACTCTTGTAGATCCACGTCGTTATCGGCGTGGGCTCCGCCGTTGATGATATTAAGCATCGGCGTAGGCAGTACAAGGGCGTTGGAGCCTCCAAGATAGCGATATAGCGGTAGGTGTAAGCTTTTTGCCGCCGCTCTGGCTACGGCCATGGAGACGCCCAACACCGCATTGGCGCCAAGCTTGGAGTAGTTTTCGGTGCCATCAAGCTCTTTCATAATTCTATCGATTTGAGCCTGATTGTACGGGGAGAGCCCCACAAGCTCGTCAGCTATGGCCACCTCCACATTCTCACACGCTTTGAGCACCCCTTTACCAAGGTATCGCTCATCTCCATCTCTTAATTCCAAAGCTTCACGCTTCCCGGTACTCGCACCACTAGGCACTATAGCACTGGCTA
>WGAT01000006.1 GCA_015494715.1 Campylobacterota bacterium | reverse complement strand
TATCTTTTGGGTCTGTTTTTGGTAGTAGCGATCGCCGGAGGGGTGTATGGATATACGCATGGGGCAGTGGATAGGGCAATGCACTATATTCATAAATCTAGCGAGTATCGATTCGAAGATAAAACCCATAAAAAAATCAAGCTCTCCACTACCCTCAAGACGGTAGCGGAAGCCAGAGGCATTACACCTAGCCAACTTTTTACCTATAGTGCCGGTAATTGGATGATTTTTTTGTTTGGAGTATTTGGACTTATGCTTTTAACATGGTCTAAAAAAGAGGCTATCTTGCTCTGGCTGCCGCTGCTTATAGGGGTTCTCTCTATAAAAGCTGGGGTGCGCTTCACCACCTTTGCCGTACCGGTGCTGAGTATCGGGTTTGTCTATCTTTTTTACGAGCTTGCTCAAAAAGTGCGCCACGCCCTTTTGGCCAAAGGGGTTTTTTATTTGCCGGCTTTAGGGCTCGTGCTCTATTATCTTTATATTCTCAATGCCTACAACCATATGCTCTCACCCTTTTTCAAGCGAGGAGAGCTGGTCGATATTCATAAGCAGCTAAACACTTCTTCCAAAGGCTATATCCTCACATGGTGGGATTATGGCTGGCCCTTGTGGTACTATACCAACAAACGCACTCTCATCGACAACGGCAAGCACCAGTACGACAACTATATCGTGGCCAAAACGCTTTTCGCTTTTGATCAAGATTTTGTGGCCAGATTTGACCGCTTTTTTATAGAGACGTATGATCGTATCTATCCGTGGGCGGTACTGCCGTATGTACTCAAAAAGTATGATTTTACCGCTTTGCTTAAGCAGCTGTACGAGGGAAGTGTAAAACTTCCTCCTAAAAAGAATGAAATCTACTACTATTTTGACGATAAAATCTTGGATAAGTTGCCTGTAATCGAGCGTTTCTCTAGGCTTAAAGGTGCAAGACCAAAAGGATTTGTCTGGATAGATAAACTTAGGCTCCTCGATGGTAGACGAGGGATCTTGCGAGGCAGTGCCGTTTATATCAATCTACGAACGGGAGAGCTGCGAGCCAAAGGAGGCAGAGACAAAATAGGCACGCTCTATTTCCATGATGGCCAAAAGATTACCAACGCTCTACGTTACAGACGAAACGACTATAGCGTGATCCTCTACAAAAATCGCTACATCATCGGACTCTATCGCTATATCAACAGCTTCTTTGCCCAAGCCTTCTTTTTCAACAATCTCGATAGAACGCTTTTTGAGACCTTGGCGTATGATAAAAACGCCAAGGTCTTTCATCTTCGCTAGAGGCTTCGTACGAAGCGCTCTATCCTGGCGATCCCCTCTTTGATGGTATCAAGATCCGTAGCAAAACTGAAGCGAAAGTAACCCTCACTTCCAAATCCGGCTCCCGGCACTACCGCCACTCCCTCTTTTTCCAATAGCTCTTTGGCAAATCGCATACTATCTGGCTCTATGGCTTGATGGTTGACAAAAAGATAAAAAGCCCCATCGGGACTTAGCACCGAAAGACCATCGATGGCGTTGAATCTTCTTACTGCCTCATTACGCCGCTCTTCAAAAGCCTCTCGCATCTGCTCGATGATAGGATCGATGGTGCCATCAAGTCCCGGGATCGCCGCCTTTTGGGTGATGGAGCAGACATTGGAGGTGCTTTGGCTTTGCAGCTTTTTCATAGCCTTAACCAGCTCTACATTGCAAGAAGCCAGATAACCAAAGCGCCATCCAGTCATCGCCGCCGATTTGCTCAGACCATTGATGGTAAAAGTTCGGCGGTACATATCCTCGCTGATACTGGCCGTACTGGTAAAAGTGGTATCGTCATAGACCAGCTTTTCATACATCTCGTCGCTGGCTACCCAGATGTCGGTGTTCTCCAGCACTTTGGCCAAAGCTTCAAGCTCCGCTTTGGTATAGACGGCTCCTGTAGGGTTGGAAGGGGAGGTGAGGATGAGCAGCTTGGTCTTTGGCGTGATGGCGCTTTGTAGCTGCTGGGGAGTGATTTTAAAGCCACTCTCTTCGGTGGTGGGGATGATGAGCGGTTTGCCGCCTGCATACTTGACGAGCTCTGGGTAGGTGACCCAGTAGGGAGCCGGGATGATCACTTCGTCCCCCTCGTCAATGAGGGCTTGGGTGAGGTTGAAGAGGCTTTGTTTGGCTCCATTGCTGACAATAATATGCTCGGGCCGGTATTCTAAGCCGTTGTCCCGCTTGAGCTTGCCAATAATCGCCTCTTTGAGCTCTGGTATGCCGTCTACTGCGGTATATTTGGTAAAACCCTCGTCGATCGCTTTTTTGGCCGCCTCTTTGATGGGCCCTGGTGTGTCGAAGTCCGGTTCGCCCGCCGAGAAGCTGAGCACATCTTTGCCGCTCGCTTTGAGCTCTTTGGCCAGTGCGGTGATGGCCATCGTCAAAGATTCGCTGAGTGTATTGATCCGTTTTGAGAGCATATCAATCCTTTAGTTTCATCGATTTGAGAAATTCTTGGTATATTTTATCCAATTCCTCCTCTTTTTTGAGGAGATTCTTGTCACCGCTCATATAGGCGTGCTCCAGCAAAGCGAAGCGTTTGAGTAGGTATTCGAAGAGCTCCTTGTCGATATCTGGAAGTTTATCGTGGCTAAGCCGCCCTCTATCGAGCCCCTTGCGTACTACCCGTGCCGGGATACCCACGGCGGTGCATTCGTCGGGCACATCCTTGACAACCACGGAGTTTGCGCCGATTTTGGCGTTTTTGCCTACCACTATATTGCCTAGCACTTTCGCCCCGGCTCCAATCACCGCTCCTTCTTTGATGGTGGGATGGCGCTTGCCGTGGCTAAGACTCACACCTCCTAGCGTCACTTGTTGATAGATCGTTACATCGTCTCCTACTTCCGCAGTCTCGCCGATGACGACCCCTATGCCGTGATCGATGAAGACCCTGCGCCCTATTGTAGCGGCTGGATGGATATCGATGCCGGTAAAGATCTGGTTGATTCCCATAAGCATCCTAGCCAGTACTTTTAGTCCGTTTCTGTACAGACGATTGGCGATGCGATACCAAAAGATACTCCATACCCCCGGGTAGTTGGTGAGGAGCTCTAGTTTGGAGCGAATGGCCGGGTCTCGCTCCCACACGATAGCAAAATCCTCTTTGATCTGGGTAAAAAAGGAGATTTTATCCATCACTCTCCTTTTTAGGGGAGATTTTGAGGTAGTTGTTGTCGTGCAAAAGCATACGAAGGATCTCTAAGAGCTTCTCTTTTTCCGTACATTTGCTTTGTGCTATGAGCTGTTTGAGATTGGCTTGGATCTCGTTGATATCATAATCCATATCATAAAGGATATCAAGAATGCTTTGGGACTCTACCATATTCTCCAGACGATAGCCATCTTTGTCGAAATGGACCGTCACCTCCGTTGGATGGGTGAAGAGGTTGTGCTTCATCCCGAGGATCTCCTGATAGGCACCCACCAAGAAAAAGCCCAAAAAGTACTCCTCTTTACTCAAATCCACATCGTGCAAAAAGAGGGGATACTCTACATTAAAATCAATCTCTCCGTCGCTGTCGCAGGTGATGTCCCATAGCGAAGCGCTGCGGGTAGGGCGCTGATCGAGGCGATCGAGGGGCATGACGGGAAAACGCTGTCCAAGCCCCCAAAAGTCTGGTAGGCTTTGGAATAAAGAGAAGTTGAGCAAGTAGCGCTCTTGGACTCTGTCTTGGATCTTTTTGAGCTCGAATCTATCTTTGTCCTTGGTCAACTCAATCGCTTTTTTGATGATGAGGTGTACGAGGATTTCGGTATTGCTTCTATCTTGCAAGTCGATATATCCAAGATCAAAAAGTGTCAGCAGTGACTCCATGTGATCGAGCGAGTCGTGGAAATACTCAATGGCGTTGGAGGGATTGATTGTTTTATAAAGATCATAAAGCTCTTGGATGAGCGGGGGATTGTTTTTTTTGAGCCGTAAACCTTTTTCTGTATACTCTTGGCTAAAGAGCTCCAAAACGGGAGTGATCAGCACGGCGTGGCTGGCGGCGATGAAGCGGCCAGACTCGGTGAAGATATTTGGCTCTTGGACACCTTTTTGTGTAGCGATCTCTTTGAGCAAGAAAACCACGTCGTTGGTAAACTCGGTGATAGTGTAGTTGCGGTTGTGGATATGCTCGTGTTGGGAGTACTCCACGGCCAGTCCCCCGCCTAGGTTGATGTTGTTGAGATTTTTAGCCCCCATCTTTTTGAGCTCCGCGTAGATATTGCCAGCTTCTCTGAGTGCCTTTTTGACAGGATTGATCTGACCGATCTGGCTGCCGATATGAAAATGGATCATCGTAAATCTATCGATGAGATCATGTTTTTTGAGTAGCTCCACCGCTTCAAGTAGCTCTGTGGAAGTGAGGCCAAATTTGGAGTTGATTCCCCCACTTTTGGCCCAGATGCCAATTCCAGAGCTATGGAGTCGAATGCGAAGCCCTATGTTTGGTATTGGATCTTTATACTCTTTGGCCGCTTCTATGATGTTGTGCAGCTCTCCAAGTCCCTCGATGGTGAGCGTCGTATCGTATCCCATCTTGGCGGCGATAAAGCCAAGGGTGATCATTCCTTTGTCTTTGAAGCCGTTGACGGTGATGGGGGCGTTTTGGTTATTGTATGCCATGGCGATGATGAGCTCGGCCTTGCTGCCGGCCTCTAGCCCGTAGTTGTACTTTTTGCCAATTTGCGTGAGGCTGGAGACGAAGTTGGGGAACTGGTTGACTTTAAGGGGAAAGACGGCGTGGAAGCGGCCTTTATAATCAAAGCTTCGGATAGCTCGGTTAAATTGACCAAAAAGGGTATCGATTTGCTTGTTGATCAGATGGGGGAAACGCAAAAGGATGGGGCCCCTGATCCCCGTGGCTCTGATCTTTTGGGTGATCTGCAGCAGTGACGGCTTGGAGGCGTGGTTGATCTTGACGAGGCCCTCTTCGATGATAAAGTCATCATTGGACCAGATATGAATGCCGTAATCGTTCACTCCAGCTCCAAAAAACGGGAAATGTCGATGGAGCGTTCGCTTTTTTGCTCCAAATCCTTAAGCCAGATAGTACCTTTTTGCAGCTCCTCTGCACCGATGATAGCGGCATATCTGGCATTATGACGATCGGCGCTTTTGAGGTGGGCTTTGAGGCTTTTGGGCTTGTATTGGAGTAATACTTTGCTCTTTTTGCGTTTTTTACTAGCGAGATCAAAGGCAAGATCCAAAGCTTGTAGATCAAGAACACCCATATAAAACCCCTCCCTTTTTGCGGCTTCTTCGTCGATAAGATCAAGAAGCCGCTCAATTCCGATGGCAAAACCTACAGCCGGGGTCGGTTTGCCGCCTAAAAGCTCAACGAGATTGTCGTATCGCCCGCCTCCTGCGACGGCGTTTTGGGCCCCAAGAGCGGTACTGACAAATTCAAAAGCCGTACGGGTATAATAATCGAGTCCTCGCACCAAATGCTCATCAATCGTAAAATCTACCCCCTCCCTGTGTAAAAGCTCTTGAAGTTTGCCAAATTCCCTTTGGCACGCATCGCATAAATGGTCTAAGAGTTTTGGAGCCTCTTGGTATATCGATTGACAATGGGGATTTTTACAATCAAGCGTTCTGATAGGATTGAGCTTGCGTCTTCGTTTGCAATCTTCGCAGATATCCTCGTGGCTTTGTAAAAACTCTACGAGCGTTTGGCGATAAGGCGGCAGACATTGGGGACATCCAAGAGAGTTTATTTTGAGGGTATAGTCGATGTGGAAGCGATCCAAAATCTCTTTGGCCAAGAGGATAATCGCCGCATCCTCATAAACGCTTGGTTCTCCAAAACTCTCTACGCCAAATTGATGAAACTGACGGAAACGCCCCTTTTGGGGTCGCTCGTAGCGAAACATTGGCCCATAGTAGAAAAAGCGGTGCACGCCCCCTTTTTTGTCCAGTTTGTGCTCGATGAAGCTTCTAACCACCGAAGCCGTCCCTTCGGGCCGCAGTACCACATCGTTGCCCCCTTTATCGATGAACTGGTACATCTCTTTGCCTACGATATCGCTGCTCTCTCCCACACTTCGCCTAAAAAGCGCCGTCTCTTCTAATAGGGGCGTTTCGATATATTCAAAGCCGTAGTTTTGGGCCGCTTTGGAGGCTTCTTGGATAAATCGCAAATATGTACGACTCAAAGGCGGGAGGATATCTTTCATCCCGCGCAGTGCTTTAATGCTCATCAATCTCCTTTACAAATTCTACGATGTCGTGCAAAATTTTTTGTTTGGGCAGCGAAGCGTCCACGATAAGATAGGGATAGGGGGACTCCTCAATCAATCGTTTCATAATGTTTTGGACCTCGAGTAAGTACTCTATACCCCTTTGTTCTATTGTATCGAGCTCTTTAGAGGAGATGCGGTGGACGAGCTCTTGGGGGGAGAGGAGCAAGAGTACGATCCCATCGGGTTTGATTCCTTGCATCGCCAAGTCGTTGAGCTCTTGGAGCTTTGGAATGGGAAGAGCGCTTTTGATATGGGCATAGGCGATACCGGAGATGAAGCCTCTATCGCTGAATATGAGCTTGTGGATATTTGGTTTGATCACCTTTTGGATATGCTCGGCCCGGTCCGCCAAAAACAGAAAAATCTCGGCCAGGGTGGTAGGGCTGTCTTGGAGCACCAATGCTCTGATCTTTTGGCCAAGAGGCGTTCCTCCCGGCTCTTTGGTGCAGATTGCCTCTTTAAATTTTTGTCTAAGCAGTTCTATTTGGGTGCTTTTGCCCGCTGCGTCTATTCCTTCTAATATGATGTACATCAGCAACGCTCCAGAAGTGCTAATATCTCTTGTGGCACGAGATGGGAGACATCGCCGCGGTATTTGAGGATGGCTCGTACTACCGAAGAGCTGATAAAGGCGTTGGAGAGGCTGGGCATAAGATAAAGGGTCTCTATGGAGCTCTCCAGTGACTGGTTGGCATAGCTCATCTGCAGCTCGTACTCAAAATCGCTTACGGCTCGAAGACCTCGGATGATGATGGAGGCTTTTTGCTCTTTACAAAAGTTCACAAGCAGCGTATCGAAAGATTCGATCGTGACGTTTGGCATATTTTTCGTGGCTCTTTTGGCCATCTCCACTCTGGTGGCCAGATCAAACATCGGCCGTTTTTCCTTGGATGCGGCTACGGCTACGATCACTTGATCAAAGATTTTGGCCGCTCTGGTGATGATATCCATATGGCCGTTGGTGATAGGATCAAAAGTTCCCGGATAGATTACTTTTGTCTTCATCGCCATCTTTTATAAAGATTATGCTCGATGCCAAGTAGGTCAAACCACTTTCCTATGATGAAATCCTCCATCTGTTCAATGCTTTTTGGCTCGCTGTAGTAGCCTAAAACAGGTGGCGCTATTATAACATTTAATTGAGAAAGCTTGCTCATATGCTCAAGAGCTATCGGACTAAAGGGCAGTTCTCGAGGGGCAAGAAGAAGCGTTTTTCTCTCTTTTATTATCACGCTGGCGGCTCTGGTGGCAAGGTTGTCGGCTATGCCCAAAGCTATTTTGGCTAAAGTATTCATCGAACAAGGTGCCACTATCATCGCATCTACCCCAAAACTTCCGCTAGCGGGGCCTTCCCAGATGGCTTCGTCTTTTAAAATATGGTATTCTTTGTCTAGCACTATTTTGGCGTGGTCTGTAAGGATGAGGTATTTTTGGATAGAGGGGGGGAGCTTTTGATAGGCTTTGAGTCCAAGTTGAACGCCGCTGGCTCCGCTGAGGGCTATGACTACTTTCAATTTTATCGCTTTTTTTGATCTTTTTTCATATAATTATAACGAAAAAGGAGGAGCGGTTGCGCATCAATCAGTATAGCGTCTCCGTGATGGAGATAATGATCGAGGATGAAGAGGAGTTTTTACGCTTTGTTCGACCAAAACTGCCTCTTTTAAAAGGCTATTTGCTCAATCTCAAGGGCGATGTGACGCCAAAGATAGAAGATTTTTTACAAGCTCATGGCTTGCAATACATTAAAAACACTGAAATTTCTACGATCCGGCACGCAAAAAGGAGCAAAAATAGCGTGGAGGTATACGATAGAATAATCCGAAGCGGAGAGGAGATCAATACGCACAATAGCGTCATATGTCTGCGTAAGGTCAACGACGGCGCTTTGATCCGCACCGTATCTAATTTTATTGCCATCGGACGCGTAGACGGTACGATTGAAGCCAACGGCGACTTCCTCATTTTTAAAAAGGGTCCTAAAGGGAAGATTATTTTTCACAATATGATTTTAGACGATCTGGTAGAAGGAAGAGTGTATAAAATTCATCTTGAAAACAATGAGATCATCATCGAAGAGATAAAGGAAGAAAATGGGAATAATATTTTCGATAATTAGTGGTAAAGGAGGCGTGGGTAAAACCACAACCGCTGCGAATTTGGCAATTGGCACGGCGATGCAGGGTAAAAAGACGGTGGTGGTGGATTTTGATATCGGGCAAAGAAACCTCGATATGATCTTGGGATTGGAAAATCGGGTGGTATATGACATCACTCACGTCATGGATGGGGATGTGAGGCTGCGTCAGGCGTTGATTCCTTTTAAAAAGAATGAAAATCTCTACTTTTTGGCGGCCTCTCAGACAAAGGATAAAACGGTTTTGAATAAAGAGAAAGTAGAAAAGGTATTAAGCGAGCTCAAAAAAGAGTTTGAATATATTTTCATCGATGCGCCGGCGGGGATTGAGAGCGGTTTTGAGCATGCGGTCTATTTTGCCGATGCCGTGATCGTAGTGGTCAATCCGGAGGTCTCTTCCATTCGAGACTCTGACAGGGCGATAGGTATCGTTGACGCAAAGAGCAAGAAAAGTCAAGAGGGCAAGCGGGTGGCTAAATATCTCATCATCAATAGAATAAACCCTGATTTGGTCCAAAAAGGGGAGATGCTCTCAAGTGAGGATATCTTAGATATTTTAGAGATCGATCTCTTGGGTAAAGTGCCTGAGGATCAGATCATCATCGAGGCTTCCAATACGGGGCATCCAGTCATTTTAAACGAAAAAAGTGAAGCGGGTAGAGCCTTTAAGCGTATTAGTCGGCGCTTGTGTGGTGAAGAGGTGCCTTTTGTGGATATAGAGTCTGTGAAGCATAGTGGACTCTTAAAATCTATTAAAAAGATGTTTCAATGAGTCTTTTTGGTTCTTTCAAGAAAAAAAAGAGCGCCCAAAGGGCGAAGGATAGATTGAATGTGGCCATAACGCTGGATAGAGATAGCAATCTTTATCCCTATTTGGATGAGCTCAAGATAGAAATTATGCAAATCGTTCAAAAATACAGCAAGATAAAAGATGTACGGATCAATAAAGAAAAAGTGGACGATCAAGATATATTAGATATTGAGATAGTTTTAGACGAAGATAGTAAGACATAAAATGGAGCGGGAGACGGGATTCGAACCCGCGACCCCCACCTTGGCAAGGTGGTGCTCTAGCCCCTGAGCTACTCCCGCATGATGGTACCGGGGGTGGGACTCGAACCCACACGGGCAAATGCCCACGAGATTTTGAGTCTCGCGTGTCTACCAGTTTCACCACCCCGGCGACTGGATTGAAATTATAAAAGATTTAGACTTAAAATAAGATAAATAAAGATCTGTAAAGCTGGAGAGCTAATGAAATATTTGCTACTATTTTTTTTGCTGCTTCATACGCTTTTGGCTGACCAAAGAGCTTTTATCTGGGTAGATGACGAAGATTATTGTCCAGCGATCTATAAAGACGCCAGGGGTCGGCCCGCCGGGATTTTTAACGATATTTTAACGGAGGCTTTTAAACGCTTGGGTATCAAATTAAAAAAAGAGGTCTATCCGTGGAAAAGGGCACAAAGATTGGTTTTGAAAAAAAAAGCCAACGGAATGGTAACGGTCTATACGAAGCAAAGGGCACACTCTTTAATAGCCAGTACACCCATATGGCATATCAAAGAGATCATATTTTTTCGTCGGGATAATCCCAAAGCGTGTGCGATACTAAAAATTAACTCTTTTGAGGATATGAAAGATTTGACACTTGTGGAGACGATGGGCTCTGGCTGGGCGCGCGAGCAGTATGCAAAGCATGGTATCAAGCATGTGCTCTGGGTCCCTACCGTTGATAGCGCTTTTAATCTTTTGGCCAAAGGACGGGTGGATGCGTATATGATGTTTGATTTAAACGCCTATACCATTTTGATGAAGAAGCAAGAGATTGATGAGAGTCCCTTGGCCAAAGAGTTTCAACAAATCGTCGCTATTGCCCCAACTTTTGCCTCTTTGCCCTTTTGTCTTCTTGTACGCAAGGATTCGCCATATGCCAAAATTATGCAACGCTTTAATAAAGTTATTGAAGAGATGAAAAAAGATGGTACCTATAAGCGCATAAAATTAAAATATTTAGGTGCCGCTCCTATGCTCTGTGGCCGTAGTAGGTAAAGTAATGCATACATGGCGAGGTTGCTTTGAAAAAAGTAATTAAAATATTTAGCAGTACGATAGCAAAACGTTTTGCCTTTCGGGTAATAACCCTCTCTTTTATTGTAGCGATTTTTCTCTCTTTATTCGTCATTTACAAAAGTTATCAAGAAAACATTGCTATTTTGCGTAAAGATCTCGTGCAAATCGAACAATCTATCAAAAGCTCTCTTTCGTACAATCTTTGGATTATGAATATGGATGCCCTAAAGATTTTATTGAGTGATCTGCTGCTCAATAAATATATCGTTTATGGCGCTTTATATGATGAAGATGGCAATATTTTATTACAAAAAGGACAAAGGATTGATCCAAAGTATGCCATTGTCCGAGAGATTCCCCTGTACCATCAAGTAGAAAATAAAAAAAGCATCTATCTTGGCACGTTGGTCTATGTAGCCACCACCAAACCAATATATCTTCATTTCAAAGACTCCGCTTTTCGTATAGTCGCCTTGATCGTCGTTTTCTTTTTGTTTATGAGTATACTTATCCTCGTGATATATTGGGACTCTACCGTCTCTTATCTTTTGGCCATTCAAGAGTATACGGATAAATTGCGCCTTGGCGGATATAAAAAAAGAGAATTGCCAAATTTGCGACTCAAAGGCTCTTCTATCCACAAAAAAGATGAGTTTGAGCATCTTGTTGATACGATAAACGAGATGCGTCAAGAAATTCTTGACAACTACGAGAAGCTAGAGTTCCAATCTTTGCACGATGCGTTGACGGAGTTGCCAAATAGAAGATGGATTAAAAGACGCTTAGAGGAGCTTGTGGCGGAGCAGAAGAAAAGACCCTACTACGCTGTAATATTTTATCTGGATTTAGATCAGTTTAAACTGGTCAACGACTCTTTAGGGCACAGCATAGGCGATAGAATACTTGTGGAGATATCTTCACGATTACGGGGCCTGTGCGGGCGGAAGTGTACGCCGGCCCGTATATCCGGAGATGAGTTTTTGTTGATATGCGACAAAAAATTTTTTGATAAAGAGAGAGTAAAAAAAGTGGCTTTTCGGTTCGCTCATAAGATTTTGGAAAAAATAAGCCGACCGATCGAGATAGAGCGCGACTTGATCAAAATGACCGGAAGTGTGGGGATAGCGATTTTAGGTCCTGAATCCGATGCCGAAATTATTATCAAGCAAGCCGACAACGCTTTGTATCACGCAAAAGAAAAAGGCCGCAATCAAGTAGCGATTTTTGAACCAAATATGCAAAAAGTAACGGACAGGCGTCTAAAAATCGAGCAGTTGATCGATATTGCGATGCAAAAAGATCTTTTCTTTATCCAATATCAACCAAAATTTGATGCGCACGGAGTGATCCACTCGGCTGAATCGCTTGTACGCTTGCGAGACGAAAAGGGTAATATCGTATCTCCGGGGGAGTTTATTCCAGTAGCCGAAGAGAGCGGATTGATAGTCAAGCTTGGGGATATAGTCTTTCAAAAAGTTTTTGATTTTATACGCCATCACCAAGCTCTACTCAAGCAAAGCTCTATAGAGACCATTGCGATCAATGTCTCTCCTACCCAATACTCCTCCGTCGGTTTTGTAGATAGAGTGATCGCTTTTGCCAAGGAGTATGAGATAGACCCCTCTTTTATTATTTTAGAGATAACAGAAGAGGTGGTAGCTGGGAGTAGGGATCAAGTGCTTGATGTTATGCGAAGGCTCAAGAAAGAGGGATTTAGATTTTCTATTGATGATTTTGGTACGGGCTATTCCTCTTTGCAATATATTAAAAATTTCCCTCTTGACGAATTGAAAATAGATAAATCCTTTATTAACGATGTCTTGGTGGATGAAAAGGTTATGGCAATTGTAAAAACTATCATCGATATGGCGCATAATCTCAAACTCTATGTTACGGCAGAAGGGGTGGAGACACGAGAGCAATTTGAAGTGTTATATCATTATGGATGTGATCTCTTTCAAGGTTTTTTCTTTTCAAAACCTTTGGATGAAGAGGAATTCCTAGGAAAACTGCGATAGTGAAGCTCCCCTTTGGAG
This sequence comes from Campylobacterota bacterium, assembly GCA_015494715.1. GTDB lineage: Bacteria > Campylobacterota > Campylobacteria > Campylobacterales > Nitratiruptoraceae > Nitratiruptor. The sequence goes on along the minus strand of WGAT01000006.1, from coordinate 4,004 downwards.
CTTCGTATTTTTTTAACTTGAAGCCACGGCTTCTTTGAGCTTCTTACCCACTTTAAATTTAACCACTCTGCCAGCGGGTATCGTGACCGTTCTCTCCGTACCCGGGACTTTTGCTTCCCTTTGGGCTCGCATACTGGTCGTAAATGCCCCAAATCCTATGAAAGAGACCTCTTCTCCGTTTTTGAGGGCTTGAGTAATGACTTCTAATGCCGTATCTATGACTTTTTGTACATCTTTTTTAGAAAGTCCGGACTTTTCCGCAACGGCTTGGATAAACTCCGCTTTTTTCATCATCGTATCCTTTTTATTAAATTTGCAAACTATTTTACAAATATTTTTTAAAAAATTCAAGGAAAAATAGAAGTTTCTTTTTAAAAGAAATAAGGAGATACTGGGAATTTTAGCTTTTTTTTCTCTTTAAGAGAAATTGGGCTAGAGAGCCGTTCAATCTAAAGTCTTTGATAATTGCAAAAGGGAGGAGTCCTTTTATTGTTACAAAAATATACATCTATGAAAGGTGTTGTTACTAAAAGTAACATATTGATGGAGGAGCGTCGGTTATTTGGTACAATTGGATGGATGAAAACTATCTATACAGGAGCGTCAATGGAAGATTTTTTGAAAAAAATGGAAGAGAAACTGCACCACTTTGAAAAATTGGTAGAAAAAGATAAAGAGGAATTAAAAAAAGTCGATGAGGAGCTGGCTACACTCAAAGAAGAACTCGCAAAACTTGAAGAGGAGATACTAAAAGTCTCCGAAGAGATCAAAGAGCATGAACACAGAACGCACGAAATTCTTAACAAACTCAAGCGTATCCAGCAAGCTACCCTCAAAGCTAAAACGCAGCGAGAGATCGAGATGCTTGAAAGAGATAGAACAAGACTCCTTAAAGAGTTGCATGGGCATGACGAGGCGATTAAAGAGCTCAAAGAGAGATATGAAGAGCTTACTAATAAGGAGATGAAGCTTTTAGATAAGGAGATGGAGCTAGAGGAGAAAAAGGCGAAGCTGATCCACGAGAAAGAGTTGCATCTTAGACGCCTCGAACATCTTATGGCTCAGTTTCAAAAACGAATCGATCAGTTTCGACACAACTACACTGCCTAAGGAGTAGCGATGAGTTTTATCGAAGAGTACAAAAAAGCGGCTGCTGAGCGAGAGAAGTTGGGAATTCCTCCAAAACCCCTTACTGCGGAGCAAGTCAACGAGGTGATCAAGCTGCTTAAACAAGTCCCCATCGTGGAAGAAGAGTTTTTGATGGATTTGTTGCTCAACCGGGTTCCTCCCGGCGTGGACGAAGCGGCATACGTCAAAGCCGCCTTTTTGCGTGATATCGTCCAAGGACACGCTCAAACGGCAGCGATTAGTCCCAAGCGAGCCGTAGAGATCTTAGGTACGATGCTTGGCGGTTATAACGTAGGCCCGTTGGTTAAAGCACTCGATCACGAAGATCCCGAAGTAGCCCAAGCGGCGGCGGATGCGCTTAAAAAGACGCTTCTTGTGTACAATGCTTTTAATGATGTGGTCGAAAAAGCCAAGAGTAACAAATATGCCAAAGAGGTGCTCGAATCTTGGGCCAACGCCGAATGGTTTTTTGATCGTCCGCCTCTTCCAGAATCCATCAAAGCGGTCGTTTTTAAGGTACCCGGTGAGACCAATACCGACGACCTCTCACCTGCGAGCGAAGCTTGGAGCCGAAGCGATATCCCTTTGCATGCGCTCTCTATGCTCAAGGCCAAAATGCCAGAGGCCCAAGAGACCATCAAAAAGCTCAAAGAAAGAGGTCTGCCTGTCGCGTTTGTAGGGGATGTAGTAGGGACTGGCTCGAGCCGAAAGTCTGGTATCAACTCCGTCCAGTGGTGGATTGGCGAGGATATTCCCCACGTGCCCAACAAACGAACGGGCGGGATTATCATCGGGGGTATCATCGCTCCGATCTTTTTTAATACCGCCGAGGACTCTGGAGCTTTGCCGATTGAAGCACCGGTGGATAAACTAGAAACGGGCGACGAGATCGAGATTAGACCATATGAGGGCAAAATTCTCAAAAACGGGGAAGTGGTGAGCGAATTCAAGCTCAAACCAAATACTTTGCCAGACGAGTATCGAGCCGGTGGACGGATCCCTATGATTATTGGCCGAGGGCTGACCAGAAAAGCAAGAGCCGCTCTTGGTATGCCAGAAGAAAACTTTTTCACCAGACCCGAGCAGCCTGCTGGCAAAGAGGGTATTGGATACACATTGGCCCAAAAGATGGTGGGTAAAGCTTGCGGTATGGAGGGTGTGCGACCCGGTATGTATGTAGAACCAGAGACCCTGACTGTTGGTAGCCAAGATACTACCGGAGCGATGACAAGAGATGAGATTAAAGAGCTGGCGGCTTTGAGTTTTGGGGCCGATTTTGTGCTTCAAAGCTTTTGTCATACCGCCGCTTATCCAAAGCCTGCCGATATTGAGCTACAGCACACTTTGCCAGAATTTATTACCAGTCGTGGCGGCGTGAGCCTCAAGCCGGGCGATGGCGTTATCCACTCTTGGCTTAATAGGATGGTCTTGCCAGATACAGTTGGAACGGGCGGTGACTCCCACACGAGATTTCCTATTGGTATTAGTTTTCCGGCTGGATCTGGGCTTGTAGCTTTTGCGGCGGTAACGGGTACAATGCCTCTGAATATGCCAGAATCTGTGCTTGTGCGTTTTAAAGGAGAGCTGCAACCAGGCATTACGCTTAGAGATTTGGTCAATGCTATCCCTTACTTCGCAATCAAGCAAGGGCTTTTGACGGTTGAGAAAAAGGGCAAGAAAAATATTTTTGCGGGTCGAATTTTGGAGATTGAAGGGTTGCCTTTTTTGAAAGTTGAACAAGCTTTTGAGCTTAGCGACGCGAGTGCCGAGCGAAGTGCGGCCGCTTGTACCGTGCAGCTGGATGAGGAGCCGGTCAAAGAATATATTAAGTCAAATATCACCTTGATAGAAAAAATGATAGAAGCCGGTTATCAAGATGCCAAAACTCTTGAGCGGCGCAAAAAGAAGATGGAAGAGTGGCTCAAAAATCCGACTTTGATGAAAGCGGATAAAAACGCGGAGTACGCAGCTGTGATTGAAATTGATCTTAATGAAATCACTGAGCCTATCGTTGCGTGTCCAAACGATCCAGACGATGTGGCAACTCTTAGCGAGGTGCTTGCCGATCCCAATAGACCTCATAAAATCGATGAGGTATTTGTGGGAAGTTGTATGACAAATATCGGACACTACCGAGCCCTTGGAGAGATTCTCAAAGGTGAGGGTCAAGTGCCAACGAGGCTATGGATAGCGCCTCCGACCAAGATGGACGAGGAGGAACTGGTCGAAGAGGGTTATTACTCTGTTTTTGGTATGGCGGGAGCAAGGACGGAGCTGCCCGGATGTAGCCTTTGTATGGGGAACCAGGCGCGTGTGCGAGATGGTGCTACCGTATTTAGTACAAGTACCAGAAACTTTGATAACCGAATGGGTAAGGATGCTAAAGTCTATTTAGGAAGTGCGGAATTAGCGGCCGTTACGGCTTTGCTTGGACGCATTCCTACAAAAGAGGAGTATCTTGATATTATCAATAAAAAGCTAGCCGGCAAAGAGGAGAATGTCTACACCTATCTCAATTTCGATCAGATCAATCCCGATATGCTCGAAGAGATGATCCACAAATACCTCTAAACAAGAGCCGCCTTTTGGCGGCTTGAATCTGTATTGGAATCCGAAGGCGAACCTCTCCCGCTAAATCAAAGATTATAGCGGGAGCTTCCCTTATGGGAAGGTTCGCAAGGATGTATATGCACCCTTACAGGCTGGAACACTAGCCCTCTACCCACTATCTCTTGAATGAGAGAATCGCAGGCTACGCTTTTTCTTAAGATATTCAAAGCTCCGTTTACGTCGGCATTTATCAGTTTACCGATACTTGATTGAAAAAGTCCTCTTTTTACTCTTTTCCCCAAATACCTTTTTTGCTTTTGCATAGC
>WGAT01000005.1 GCA_015494715.1 Campylobacterota bacterium | reverse complement strand
TGGGTCGTATGGGACCCTTTGGTCCATTTCACCTCTCAGATCATTACATGGATACCCTTTTCCATCGTCCGAGCCAACGGAGCCTTTATCATCACTTTTATGCTCTGGTTCATAGCCGTGCTGGTAAGCTACGCCATTTTCATAGGGCTCTTTAGCGCCTTTATCCTAGGAGGTAAGAAAGAGTCGAGATTCGAGGCGATCAACTTCACTTTGATTTTTATCTTCTCCATCTTTTGGGCCAGCGTAATTATGGTCTATTGGCCAGACATCAACATCCAGATCCAGCGTTTTTTGACCCTTTTACCTTTTGACACGGTAGCCAAAGGAATCGCTTGGATTTTAGCCTTTTATCTGCTGTACAACCTCTTTTTGATCACGGAATATTTTGTGGTCTTTTTATATCGGGAAGCATTTTTAAAAGCGCTGGCCGAAAAATATGCCGAAGAGTTGCAAATCACCTCCAGAGATATTTCAGGAGCCCGTACCTACTACACTCTTTACAAAGATATGGCGTGGTTTTTTATCGCTTCGATTTTGATACTTCCCATCCTTTTCATTCCCATCGCCAACTTTCTTGCCGTCTGGTTTCTTTGGGCGTGGCTGTACAAAGAATCCGCCTTTATCGGTGTGTGTTCGCTGCTTTGTACCAAAGAGGAGTATATGCGGCTCAAAGAGCACAAAGCCTATCTCATCAGTGCCTCTTTGGTCTCTGCTTTGCTCAATTTCGTTCCAATCATCAATGTTTTCACTCCATTTTTTATCATGGATCTCTATTTTCACTGGATTGTGGAGATGAAAGAGGAAAATAAAACTACCCAGCCACTACCTGTTCAAGAATCTATTCAGAATGAAGAAGTCCAGGAGAGTTAGATCTCCTGGCACTTTTTGGTAGGTAAGATATCTCGCATCGAGATGTAACTATTGAGTGCGCTCACATAGGCTTTGGCGCTGGCTATCATCGTATCGATGCTGAGCCCATGGCCGATGACTGCCGGCCGATTTTTGTCGAAGACCACTTTCACCACCACTTTGGCCAAAGCGTCTTTTCCTTTGCTCACCGCTTGGACTTGATAGTCGTTGAGCGTGCCTTGGTAGCCGCTGATACGATCGATGGTTTTGAAAATAGCATCGATCGTCCCATCGCCGATCCCAGCGTCGGTGATCTCTTTGCCCTCGAACTCTATCGTCACCGCCGCGCTGGGTACTCCCTCGCTACAATCATTGATCTGGAGCTTTTTGAGCTTGTAGACCTCTGGAGCGCTTGCGATCTCGTTGGTGATGAGTACCCTGATATCGTCGTCGGTAATCTCTTTTTTCTTATCGGCCAAGACTTTGAAACGCTCAAAGGCTTTGTTGATCTCCTCTTCGCTGAGACTAAATCCCAGCTCTTCGATCTTTTTCTTGAAAGCATGGCGGCCCGAATGTTTGCCAAGTACTATGGCGTTGCGATCCAGACCGATATCTTCGGCTCGCATAATCTCGTAGGTCTCTTGATGTTTGAGGACCCCATCTTGATGGATACCGCTCTCGTGGGCAAAGGCGTTTTTGCCCACGATCGCTTTGTTTGGCTGGGGCTCTATACCGGTGATGGCGGCTACAAGTCGGCTGGTGGGGTAGATCTCTTTGGTGTTGATATTGGTATCGATATCGCCGAAAATATCTTTGCGGGTCTTGATGGCCATCACGATCTCTTCGAGGGCGGCGTTGCCCGCACGCTCGCCAAGGCCGTTGATGGTACACTCCACCTGCCTAGCACCATTTAAGACACTATACAAAGAGTTGGCCACGGCGAGCCCCAAGTCGTTGTGGCAATGCACGGAGATGGTAGCCCGATCACCGATGAACGCTTTGAGCTCTTTAATCATCTCTCCCATCTCATGGGGAAATCGATAGCCCACGGTATCTGGGATATTGATAGTAGATGCCCCCGCTTCGATCACCGCACCGATGATCTCTTTTAAAAATCCCATCTCGCTGCGCCCTGCATCCTCGCAACTAAACTCCACATCTTCCACAAAAGTTTTGGCATACTTGACCGCTTCCACCGCTTTTTTGATCACCTCCTCTGGCGCCATACGCAGTTTATACTTCATATGGATAGGACTTGTGGCGATAAAAGTATGGATACGCTTATGAGGTGTGGGAGCTATCGCCTCACCGGCAGCCTTGATATCCTTCTCCAAAGCCCTGGCCAGTGAGCAGACGGTGCTGTTTCGCACCACTTCGGCAATCTTTCGTATCGCCTCGAAATCCCCCGGACTCGCCGCGGCAAAACCGGCCTCGATGATATCCACACCCAAACGCTCCAGCTGCTTGGCGATCTGAATCTTCTCTTCTGTATTCATAGAAGCGCCGGGACTTTGCTCTCCGTCTCGTAAAGTGGTATCAAAAATTTTTACTTTTTCACTCATTATGGAATCCTTTGATAAAGTAATATGCGTCATTTTATAATAGCTTGATGGATTGGACTAGCGTAGGAGGTAATTGCGTATTTCGATCTTGGGTAAAAATTTACGGGCTTTTATCACCCCTATCTCACTCATTATTATCCTTTGATAATCTTTTTCCACTATTATAGCGTACTTTTCTTTTGAGCAAAAAATAAGCGGCGCGCACTACCCCCAAAAAGATATAGAGCGTAATGCCAAAAGTTACCACTTCAGCCGGATAAAGGTACAAAAGAGCGGCAATAATTACCATGACAACCAAGATTTTAAAAACTTGCTTCTTATGCAAATCAATACGCTTAAAACTTGGATAGCGCACATTGCTTACCATCAACAAAGCTACCCCCAAGGTCATCCAAGCGATCACGACGCCCAAATTTTGTAGATGATATTTATTGTACAATAGTACCCACCCGGCCACAAATATCGCAGCACTTGGGATCGGTACGCCAACAAATACCGATGGGTCGCCTGAGGCCATCACATTGAATCTGGCCAATCTAATCGCCCCAAAGACCACAAAAAGCGCCGCTATCATGGAACCAAATTTCCCATACTGATACCCAATAGCTTGGTAAAAAAGTATGGCCGGAGCCACACCAAAGGCTACGATATCGGCCAAAGAGTCAAACTCCATACCAAATTTACTCGTAGCCTTGGTAAATCTGGCCACTCTTCCGTCTAGCCCATCCAATATCAAAGAGATAAAGATGAGCCAAGCCGCTTTTTCTATATGGTGATGGATGGAAGCGATGAGGCTGAGCATTCCTAAAAAGGCAGAAAGTGCCGTGAAAAAGTTTGGAAAAAGATAGCGCAGATCAAAGGAGGGCTTTTCCACTACTCTTCCTTATTTTGCTGCTCGTTTTGCTGCTTTTTGTGTTCCGCCTCCTCTTTGGCCTTGTCGATATCGCTCTCCTCGTCCACCAACAGACTCTTTTTGCCCTCTTTCTCCTCAAACTCTTGAATGATCTCGCGCACCTCTTTGCCCTCGATCACCTCCTTTTCCGAGAGGACTTGGACCATCTTCTCAATAGCTTGCGCATACTCTTTTAAACGATTTTTGACATGCTCGTAGCGCTGCTTCAAAAACTCTTTGATAAAAGTATCAATCTCTTCGGCCAATTTCTCGCTATACTCTTTAACCGGTTGGGTAGGACCGCCCAAAAACATGTTTTGACGCTTCTCAAGTACCATCAGTCCAGCCACATCGCTCATCCCATACATACTGATCATCGCCTTGACGATATCGGTGGCTCGCTCAAGATCGTTGGCCGCACCCGTGGTTATCTCACCAATAAAAATCTCCTCGGCAGCCCGTCCTCCAAGGAGGGTATCGATCTCGGCCACAAGTTCGCTCTTTTTCATCAAGTACTTATTCTCTTCTGGCGTATTGAGCGTATAGCCCAAAGCGGCAAGACCTCGCGGGATTATGGAGACTTTGGTCACCTTTTTGGCTCCGGGAGTGGTCTCTGCTATAAGGGCGTGGCCGCTTTCGTGGTAGGCTACGATTTTCTTCTCTTCTGGACTGATGCGTCTGCTCTTTTTCTCTAGACCCGCAATCGCGCGCTCCACCGCTTCGAGCAGGTCCTCTTGTTCCACATGCTCTTTGTTCTTTCGTCCAGCCAGTAGGGCCGCTTCGTTAACGATATTGGCTAGATCCGCTCCAGCAAGGCCGGCGGTGAGTCTAGCGATCTCTTTGAGATCTACGTTTGGGGCCAGTTTGATATGTTTGACATGCACTTTAAGGATCGCCAATCGCCCCTCAAAATCTGGCTTGTCCACCACTACGGTCCTATCGAATCGTCCGGGCCGCAAGAGGGCGGGATCAAGGACTTCTGGCCGGTTGGTGGCCGCTAGAACGATTACGGGCGATTCGGAGCTGTCAAATCCGTCCATCTCCGCCAAAAGCTGGTTGAGCGTCTGCTCCCGCTCATCGTTACCGCCTATCGGACCGGCCGCCGCCCGACTCTTGCCGATGGCGTCAATCTCATCTATAAAAATGATACTAGGAGCCTCTTTTTTGGCCTGCTCGAAAAGGTCTCGTACCCTTGCGGCTCCCACGCCCACAAACATCTCGATAAAGCTGCTGCCGCTCACGGCAAAAAAGGGTACATCCGCTTCCCCCGCAACGGCTTTAGCCAAAAGCGTCTTACCAGTCCCCGGAGGGCCTACCAAAAGCACCCCTTTGGGAATCTTTGCGCCTAGGCGGATATAGCGCTGGGGATACTTAAGAAAGTCGACGATCTCTTTGACCTCCTCTTTAGCCTCCTCGGCTCCCGCCACATCCTCAAATTTCACCTTTGGCCGCTCGGAGTTGATAAGCTTTTTGGCGCTCCCCATACCAAGGATTCCGCTGCCCATACTCTTTTGCATCCGTGAGGCCAAAAACATCCAGATAGCAAAAAAGATAAAGATGGGAATAATCCAGCCAAAGAGCATCTCACTCATCCAGTTGCTCTCGCTAAAGCCCCCATAATCGATCCCTTTTTTCTCTAGCAAAGGGATCAGACTCGTATCTCCGGGTACCCGGTTGGCAAAATAGATCACCTTATACCCGCCCTCGTTGGCGATCGCTTTGATGGTACGCTGACCAATGGCCACATATTGTACGCGCCCTTGCTCTATGAGTTTTTTGAGCTCGCTGTAGCTTACCTCTTTGGTCTTTTGGATGGGCGCACCCATCATATGTGCTTTAGCCCCTTGTCCCAAATTGGCGCTAGGCTGCAAAATAGACTTAAAAAGCAAGATCAGCACCACCGAAAAGATGGCAAAAGTCAGCAGAGGATTTTTATTGAAAAAATTATCCTTTTGGGGTTTTTTCTGGTTGTCTGCCATTATCTTCCTTTCGTAAAATCATCGTACTCCACTCCCCTTTTTTAATCTCTTCGACCAAAGGAAGATCGAAGCTTTGGAGGATCTCTTCTCGATACTTCTCAATGATACCAGAAAGGATTAACAATCCTCCCTCTTTGGTGGCATCGATAAGATCGCGGCAGATCATCCTAAGCACATCGGCTACGATGTTGGCCGTAACTATATCATACTTCTTTTGAGCTTGGCCCACACTCCCGATCCACGCCTCCTTAAACTCAGCTTGGTTTAAGTTAAAGTTCTTTTTGGCCTCTTGGACTGCCAACTCGTCGGTGTCGCACATATCCACGATCGCACCCTTTTTGGCTGCGGCGATGGAGAGTATCCCGCTGCCACACCCCACATCCAAAAACTCTTCGCCGCCTTTGACATATTTTGAGATCGCCTCGAGACATCCCGAAGTGGTTTCGTGATGGCCGCTGCCAAAGGCGAGGGCCGGCTCTATTTGGATGTTGATTTTATCCTCTTTAGGCTCATGCCAACTTGGATGGATATAAAACTCTCCAATTTCTACGGGAGTGATACTTTTTTTGTATTTTTCTATCCAATCCTCATTTGCTTTTTTACTCTTTTGGATTTTTAGATATATTTTTTGGCCAAAAAGCTCTTCAAGATTTTTTACATACTCTCGCAGCTGCTCCATAATGGTATCCAGAGGCTCTTCACTGCGCAAAATCAGACTCCCCCCGCTCTCTTCAATGCCGTTGTAGAAACGATCCATCAAAAAGGATTCTATCTCCTCAAAAAAAGCGCTGGGAGTGATTTTGTATTCGTAGTAGTACCGTTTCATCGTGCCACCTTGAAAGCCTCGGCTAGATCGATCCTGCCCTCATAAAAGGCTTTGCCCACGATCACCCCGGCGATCTTGCCGGTGGCTTTGAGCTTTTTGATATCCTCGATATCCCGCACACCCCCGCTGGCAATGGTATCGATCCCGCTGGCTTTGGCGATCGAGAGGGTGAACTCTATGTTCACTCCCTCTAGCGTCCCGTCTCTGCCCACATCGGTGCAGATGATCGCCTCTACCCCGCTGGCCGCAAACTCTTTGGCCAAATCGGTGGCTTTGATCTTGGAGGTCTTGGCCCACCCCTCCACCGCCACATAGCCATTCATCGCATCGATCCCTACGGCTATGGGATATTTGGCGGCCATCTCTTTGACAAACTGCGGCTTTTTTGTAGCGATAGAGCCCAAAATCAAGCGATTAATCCCCAAATCCAAATAGCGCTTGATCGTCTCTTCGTCTCTGATACCACCGCCTAGCTCGATTTTGAGATCGGTATTTTCTCTAATTTTTTTGATCTGCTCCAAATTTTTGGGCTCACCAGCAAAAGCGCCGTTGAGGTCCACCAAATGCAGCCACTTAGCTCCTAGCTCCTCGAAACGCTTCGCCACTTGCCATGGCTCGTCGCTGTAGATTTTGGCCGTATCCATAAGCCCTTTGGTCAGGCGCACCGCTTTGCCGTCTTTTAGATCGATTGCCGGATAGATCTCCATCACAACTCCACAAAATTTTTTAGTATCGCAAGTCCCACATCGTGGGATTTTTCAGGGTGAGGTTGAAAGCCAAAGATATTGGCTTTTTGCACCGCCGAGACGAACTCGTAACCATAGAGCGTCTTGCCGATAGTTTGCTCCTGCTCACATACCACATGGTAGCTGTGGACAAAATAGAGATAAAAGGCTTTGGGCAAACCCTCAAAAAGCGGGCTACGCTTTTGGACAAAAAGCTCGTTCCATCCCATATGGGGGACTTTGAGGCGGTGGGGAAAGCGCGAGGTATCAAAAGGGACCACCTCCCCTCGTATCAACCCTAGTCCCTCGTGCTCGCCAAACTCGTAGCTTTTATCAAAAAGCAGCTGCATCCCCAAACAGATACCTAAGAGTGGCTTGCCACTTGCGGCAAACTCCTTTATCGCCTCATCCATGCCACTACTTCGCAGATGCTCCATCGCATCCCCAAAAGCGCCAACTCCTGGTAAAATAAGCTTGTCGTACTCAGCGATCTTATTAGGCTCTTTTTCGATTACGGCGGGATGGCCTATTTTTTGCATTGCGTTTTGTACGCTCCTAAGATTGCCCATATTATAATCGACAATGGCTATCTTCATTCTTCCTCTTCTTTAATGTTACTAATCGATTTGAGATAAAAAGAAAGACCAAAGAGCAGCAGCGTCACGGCACCTATGAGATAGACCGCGTACATGATCTTTTGCGGATCGATGATGGCAAATTTGAAGACCAGCATCAAAGCCTCGATAGAAAGTGCGATAACGATAGAGCCCAAAAAGCGGATCATCGTCTTGTGGATGTCGCTAGCTTCTCTTTTTTTGTGCCGCCCCAGCACCTCCTCTTCGAACAAGGTCTTGACTAGATCGAAGATAGCCAACGAAAGCGTAATAAGAATGGTCGACTCAAAAATCTCTTTAATCTTGATATGGCGTAGCTCGATCGCCATGGTAAAAAAGCTCCCTATGCCTTTCACGAGGAGCAACATCGCCACGATCAGAAGCGCCCCTGAAAAAGCGGCATAAGAGATCTTGGTAAAAGAGCCAAAGTAGGAGTCGATGGAAGTGGGATGAAACATCTTTAAAAGCTCTTTTAAAGCGATATCGACGCAAACGATATAAACGAGCTGCTTTTTGTCGTTGTATACGGGATAAGAAGCCGTAACCGTAAGCTCGTGGGAGAGCAAGGAAGGATAAGGGTCTGTGAGAATACAGCGCTTTTCCCGTACGGCTCGGTAGTAGTAGGCGCGCATACTCCTGTTTATCCCCTTGCCTCGGCGGTACTCTGGATTGTTGGAGATTGCGTCAATAATTTGCATCCCTTTCCGATCGAGCACATAAAAAGCTTCGGCTTGGGGCAGCTCTTTTTTTAAAATCTTTAGGGCATTAATGATATTGTCCAAAGAAGGATCTGGGACATAATTGGGGATGTAGCGCTGGAGCAAAAAGCATAAATAGGCTCTCGCACGGGTGCGTATCTCCGAAAACTCTTCGATCTCAGTGACGACCATCGGTCTCCTTTTGGATAAATTGGGAAAAAATGGGAGTATACGATTTATCTGTGGGAAGCTTTGGCTGCATATCTTTTAATATCTTTTTGTACCGCTCTTGGTCGATATTGCCTTGGAGTAACTCATATTTTAAAAAGAGCAAATAGGTATTGAGCACATCGCTCTCACAATACTCTTGAATTCTTTGAAGCTCCCCTTTATAATAGAGCTGAGTCACCTGATCGCCGCTTACATCGTATTTACCGGGCAGTCCCGCCATCTGGCACAATGTATCGAGCTTGAGTCCCCGCACGGCTCCAAAATTGCCGATCACATCCATAAGATCAAGATGAAACCGCTCAGAGTAGCGGCTGCGATAATTTTCCCATTTGCTTTTACTTTTGCCATTTTTCTCAAATCTGTTATTTTTATTCTCCGTCTCAAAATAGGCCGGACAAGTAAGATTGTAACGCAGCGAGCGCATAAAAATCAAAGGCAGATCAAAAGAGCGACCATTGAATGTGACGAGCTTGGGATTTGACCTGTTCAAATAGGTCAAAAACTCCCCTAAAATCTCCTCTTCGCTACTTCCGGGAAAAGTACCTACTTTTTGAAAATCTCCATAATGTTCCGCCTCATTGGCAAAAACGGCGCTAATGGCTACTATTTTATGGAAAGGATGGGGCAAAAAGGAGCTACCGGTAGTAGCTTCATACTGGGCAAGCGCTTCTTGAGTAACAGCTTCGTCTTCGCCCTCCAAACCAAAATGGGCCCGTACCAAATCGGTATCGGGGATCGTCTCGCAATCAAGCACACAGATCACAGCCGCCCTTTTTTGCTACAATTATACTAAAAAAAGGGCCGGTTTGAAAATCGCGCTGGTGCGTCTGAGCGCTTTAGGAGATATCGTCCATTCCTCCATCGTTTTGCAATTTATCAAAAAGCACTACCCCTCCTCCCAAATCCACTGGATATGCGAGGAGCATTTCGCCCCACTACTGCAGGCTAGCCCCCACCTTGACCATATCCACCCCGTTCCCCTCAAAAGGCTCAAAAAAGAGCCCTCGCTAGCTGGGCTAAGGCGGCTTTTCGGCTCTTTGCCCAGAGTCGATCTTGCCATCGATCTGCAAGGTCTTATCAAATCGGCGATACTCGCCAAATTTTTGGCCAAACGGCGGGTAGGGCCGCAGATAGGGTGTGCGAGGGAGTGGCCGGCCGCTTGGTTCTATACCGATCCGGTGGTCGTCCCTTGCGAAGCAAACGTAGCCGATCGTAGTCTCATCCCAGTCTCCAAAGCCTTGGGGTTTTCTTATAACCATGAGGAAATTTTGGCCAAAGAGCCCTGCTTCGTGCCACAAAAAGAGTATCCGCATATCGATAGTCTACTAGGCCAGCCCACCATTCTCCTCGTCCCCTCCTCCTCCCAGCCCAACAAAAACTATCCGCCCCAACAATTTGCCCAAGTGGCCAAGGCGCTGGAGGGCCAAGTGCTTGTGAGCTGGGGAAATGAAAAAGAAAAGGCTATCGCCCACCAAATCGCCCAGCAAAGCGGCGCAACGATACTACCAAAGCTCACCCTCGACGAGCTGATCCACCTCATATCCAAAATCGATCTGCTCATCGGAGTGGATACGGGGCCATCCCATCTGGCGTGGGCCCTCAACCGCCCATCATTGCTCCTCTTTGGCTACACCTCCCCAAATCTCATGGTCCAAACCCCCATCAACAAAGCCCTCTGGACCAAAGAGGTGGATCCTTGCCGCTGGGACAAGAGGAATGAATGCATCAAAAAGATTTTGCCAGATGATATAATTGCACAAGCAAAGCAACTATTGGAGCGTATATGAAAGTATTGGTAACGGGAACGGCGGGCTTTATAGGCTACGCCTTGGCCAAGCGGCTTTTGGAGCGAGGCGACGAGGTCATAGGCTTAGACAACATCAACGACTACTACGACCCCAAAGTGAAATATGGCCGGCTCAAGGAGCTTGGATTTGAAGAGGAAGATTTTGCTTTTGGTAAAAAGTATATGAGCCAAAAGTATCCCAAGCACACATTCTACCGAGTGAATCTCGAAGACAAAGAAGCTCTCTTTGAGATTTTCGAGGCCGAAGAGCCCCAGCGCGTGTGCAATCTAGCGGCCCAAGCGGGGGTGCGCTACTCCCTCACCAACCCAGACGCCTATATCCAAAGCAATATCGTAGGCTTTCTCAACCTCCTCGAAGCCTGCCGCCACCACGGCGTAGAGCATCTAGCCTATGCCAGCAGCTCCAGCGTCTATGGGCTCAACGAGCGGATGCCCTTTGGCGTGGAGGACAACGTGGACCATCCGGTGAGCCTCTACGCCGCCAGCAAAAAGAGCAATGAACTCATGGCCCACACCTATTCCCACCTCTACGACCTGCCCACCACGGGACTGCGCTTCTTTACCGTCTACGGCCCTTGGGGGCGGCCCGATATGGCGCTCTTTTTGTTTACCAAGGCGATTCTTGAGGATCGTCCCATCGACGTATTCAACTATGGCAAGATGAAGCGAGACTTCACCTATATCGACGACATCGTAGAAGGGGTGGTGCGAGTGATCGACCATCCACCCACGCCAGATGCCTGCTGGAGCGGACGCAGACCAAACCCCGCCAGCTCCAAAGCTCCCTACCGCATCTACAACATAGGCAACGGCTCGCCCGTGGAGCTGATGGATTTCATCGAAGCGATCGAAAAGGCCCTTGGCAAAGAGGCCAAGAAGAATCTGCTTCCTTTGCAGCCGGGCGACGTACCGGCCACTTGGGCCGATACCAGCGCTTTGGAGCGTGATTTTGGCTACAAACCCTCCACTCCCATCGAGGAGGGGGTGGGCAAATTCATCCAGTGGTACCGAAGCTTTTATGGAGTATAAAGATCGCCTCTACGTAGCCCTCTTTGGGGCTTTTGCCACGCTGGTCAAAAAGACACCCCTGCCTATCCAAGAGGCGATCGCCAAAGGCCTTGGCTCCTTGGCCTACGCCGTGGACTCCAAACATAAAAAAGTGGCGATGACCAACATCCAAGCCACTTTGAAGCTCCCAACCAATGAGGCTCAAAGACTCACCAAACAGGTCTATCGCAATCTCGCCTTTTTGCTCAAAGATTTCGTCCTCAACCAAAACACCACCAAAGAGGCGGTTTTGGCCAAAGTGGATTTCAAGGGCGAAGAGATACTCCACAAAGCGCTCCAAAGCGGCAAGCCTATCCTTTTGATGGGCTCGCACTACGGCAACTGGGAACTGATCCCTCTGGCTCTGGCCGCCAGATACGATCTGCCCATCAGCGTGGTGGGCAAACCACTGCCAAGCAAGGCGATGGACGAGATCCTCAGAGCCAACAGAGAGCAGTTCGATACACAGCTCATCGAGAAGCGAAGAGCTATGCGAAAGATCTTTCAAGCCATCTCCAAAGGACGAGCCATCGGGATCCTAGTCGATCAGCACACGACCGATCGAGAGGGGATAGAGGTGGATTTTTTGGGACTTCCGGCCATGCACACCCCCGTTCTCTCACTGCTAAGCCGCCGCTACGAAGCCCCCATTATCCCGATATTCATCACCACCGAGGACCATCGCCACTACACCATCCATTTCCAAGAACCGATCCAGCCGCTGCGTACAAGCGACGAAAAGAGCGATATCCATCACCTCACCCAAGCCCAAGCCGACGTGCTGGCCCAACAGATTCGCAAAAGGCCCCAAGAGTGGTTTTGGCTCCACAGGCGGTGGAAAAAAGCTTTACGATATGATTGAGCATATCAGCGCGGTGATGATCACCAAAGACGCCGAAGCGCATCTAAAAGAATCCTTGGAGAGTCTGAGGGATTTCAAAGAGGTGATCCTCTACGATACGGGCTCTAGTGACAACACCCTCCAAATTGCCCAAAACTTTCCCAACGTCACCATCCATCAAGGTCCTTTCATCGGCTTTGGACCCACCAAAAACGAAGCCGCCTCCTTGGCCTCCAACGAGTGGATCCTCTCCATCGACAGCGATGAGGTAGTGACACCCCAGCTTCTAGACTCTCTTACAACGCTCACACTCCAGCCAACCAGAGTCTATGCCATCCATCGCCAAAACCTCTTCCTTGGCCGCCCCGTTCATCACGGCAGCTGGGGCAACGACTGGGTCAAACGGCTCTACAACCGCTCTTTCACTCGCTTCAATGACGCCCAGGTCCACGAGAGCCTCATCGCTAAGAAAGTAGAGAAGCTCCCCGGCCGCCTCCTCCACTACGCCGTAGACGAGGTCCAAGACTTTTTGCTCAAAGCCGCCAGATACTCCAAGCTCCAGCGCCAAAAGCCAAAAGCTTTGCACCCAGCTCTTGCCTTTTGGCGAGGCGTTTGGGCATTTTTTCGTAGCTT
>WGAT01000004.1 GCA_015494715.1 Campylobacterota bacterium | reverse complement strand
GTATGGTCTCCTCATAGATTTCATAGAAATATTTGGCGTTTTTCTCATACTTTTGCTTCTCTTTTTTGGCGTACCACCAAGCGATGGCGATAGAGGAGAGAAAGAGGCCGTAAATGAGCCACTGATACTCTTTGAGGCTGAGCAATACGATGAAGTACTGCACGCTAAAGAGCACGAAAAACTCCACGCTAAAGAGGATTACCAAAAAGGAGCTTCTGGAAAAATCGAGGGTATATTTTTCCAATTTTTTTAGAATTTCCAGATTTTCGTTGAAAAGTTTGGCGGCTTCTTGGCATTTTCCATCGAGCTTGGAAGTATCGATATCTTTGATGTGGATATTGGAGAGGTTGTATTCAAGATTGAGCTCTTTATACTCTTTGAGCAGCCGCTCATCCTTTTGGAGCAGTTCTTTGATCTCCTCTTCGCTCACCTCCTCTTTACCCAGCTTCTCTTTGACATCTTGCAAAAGAGAGTCGTAAAAGCCGACTCTCTTAATCTCGCTTGCCACACGATCTAAATATATCATTTGACCTCTACATAGTCGATACTATTGTTGGCCGGTTTGAAGATGCCTACAAGCCCTTTGAGACCCACGCTGAGCACAATATTGGCCAAGAAAATAAACCAAGCGATCAGTACCATAGAGCCAAAAATAGCCGCCAAAATCATCCAAGTGTTAAACTCTCCGTTCACATACAAATGGCGTCTGAGCATCCCGTCCAATCCAGCCATGCCCGCAAAGGCTCCCATACCGATACCGCCGATGAGATAGAGCCAGTAATGCGCCCAAGTGAGTTTGGTGCTAAAGAGCTTGGTATTGTTGGTCACAAGCGGCCACAATACATACAAAGCGCTGTAAAGGGTCATATACAGCCCCACGATCAAAGCCATATGAAAGTGGGCGAAGCTGATCCACTGGGTATTGTGCAGCACCCTGTTCATTCCCATATCGGCTTGGATGATACCAGCTGGCACGGCCAGTCCAAATCCCACAAGTCCTCCTAACAAATAGGCAAGAGGCGGAGTGAATTTGAGCGGTCGGGCTTTCCACAAGGTCACGAGGGTAATAAACAGAGCCAATCCTTGGGTCAAAAGCTCAAAAGCGGTCACCATCTCTCCAGAGATCAGCTTCATCATCTCAGGCTGAGGCTGGTCGGCCAAAAGGTGGTGGCTCCAGACCATCCAAGAAACAAATAACTCCAGCAAAAGCGCCGCACGGGCCACATTTTCCATAAAGAGCTTTTTACCCGTGATAATAGTGGCCAACAGATACCAGCTCCCGGCTACATAGATAAGCACCAACCCATCGGCCACCAGATCGAGCCCCCACCAAAAGAAGTTTTTATACAGCAGCGAATCGATCGTATGCACGTCCCAACTAAATCCGGTGGCGTAACTCACCAGATAGACAAGCACCAAAATGCCCGCCGCCAAGATGACGATGGCATCCAAAAAGGTATCCACCGTCCCCCGAAAAATCGCCACTACCGGCAGACTCAAAGCCGGCTCTTTGGAGTATGGGGGCTTGCCAAGAAGCTTATAGACGAGATTGAAAAGCCCATCGATCCCAAATCCAGAGATTAAAAGCTCTTTCATGGTCTTGTCTTTGTGCACGCCGGTGCGGGCGAAAATGGTGGCGTAGATGTTGTAGATGAAGCCCAAAGTCCCTATCATGATCAGAGCCACACCGATGACGAAAACAAATCCGCCAATGAGGCTAAACTGCTTCATATCGGCTGGCAGCGGCCAATAGAGCGTATACAAAGGCGCATAGTGCCAGATAAAGCCAGCCAACCACGCAAGCGCAGTCCCGATCGTGATGGATAGCCAGACGAAATTGGCCAATTTGAGGCTATAGAGCGGCTTTTTGGTTAGATAAGGCACCAAAAACATAAACGCCGCAAAGACTAGCTGATAAGTAGAGCCGAAAATCCCAACGATGGGGTGTACCGTCATAATGGAGAAGAAATGATCGGGATGGCTAAACATCTTGGGCAGCGGACTGGATGGGCCAGTCTCCACCAGCCGCATGATCATCCCCTCAAGGGCGACCAGACCAAAAAAGACAAAGCTCATCACCACAGCTCGCAGCGTGATCTTTTGCAAAGCCGTTAGACTCTCGGCATCGAAATCGGTACCATTGATGAGCAGCTCTTTGAAGCTTTTGTTTTCCATACCCTACTCCTTCATCGCTATTTTTTCATTACAATCGACTACCATGCCATCTTTGACAAACATCAAATCTTTCCCCGTTTCATGGTCATACTGCGCAGGACCCGAATACTCTGTAGATATGATGTCAAAATTGCCGCACTCCCTAAATGTCCACAGCAGCGTGTTTTTATGCTTTGGCACCACTTGCATCTGAAAGACCATCGTCCCATCCTTGCGAAAAAGACCAAAGCCATAGGTAAGATCCTTGCTTCGTACGTCAAACATCACTTTCTCACCCTTTTTGGCCCGCATTTGGGGCATCTTCCACTTGTGATCCGCCACTTCAATAAGATAATTTCTATCGGGTTTGATCTCATGGCGCTTGATATCCTCTTCCACCCAAGGGATTGCGTTGTAGGTAAAGATATGATGGCCCACCCCCGCCATAACCAAAAAGGCCATATATCCGTAAAAAGGGATACGGATGATGGATCTGACTTTCTCTCTTCTGGTCAAATTCCATCCAAACCACGCGATCACCGAGACGATCATCAAGGCGTAGATGGTATACGCCACCCAGTGAAAGCGCAACAGCTCCAAAGATGTAGCAAACATAAGCGCTCCTTTTAAAATATTTTTGATATTGTAATAGGAGCCCAAGGGAGAAAAGTTGATTTGCGTCAAGGAAAAGAGAAAAATGTCCAAAAAAATAAGTTGTATTTTGTATAAATATTGATCATTAAATCAATCTATTATGAATAGAATTTAAACAATACATCATTGTGTATAATTATAAAAGTCCCCATAAAGGATCCACGATGCTAGAGATCGAAAAGAAATTCTTGCTCCCTCCTTGCAAAGCGAAGCGCTATCTCAAAGCTTTGGGTAAAAAGTATAAAAAAGAGCATATCATCCAATACTACGCTAAAAATATGCGATTTAGAAAAATTGGCGACCGCTACTGGCGCACTATCAAGCGTGGCCAAGGGATAATACGAGAGGAGATCGAAAAGCCGATTGCAAAAAGCGAATTTTATGCCATGATGGATCAAAGGGAGGGCGAGCTGATTGAAAAATATCGCTACACTTTTAGATATAAAAAACATACCTACGAGATGGATGAGTTTGAGGGACATCTCAAGGGGCTTTTGTATCTAGAGAACGAGTTTGACTCCCTAGAAGCCGCCCAAGAGTTTACCCCGCCCAAAAAGATCCAAAAATTTATACTGGACGAAGTGACCGACGACCCGGCTTTTACAAACCGCTCCTTGGCTCTTTTTGGCATGCCCGTCATATCCCACCCTCTTTCGCAGCTCATCGCCCAAAATGAACCAGAAAACTATCTCAGTGCCTCATTGAGGCTTAATTTCCACCCCTTTGAAAACATTCATGCGGTTTTGCGGGTATGGATCACCCTTTTGACCAAAGTGATCGAAACGAACAAAGAGGCTATCTTGGCCAAAGAGGAAGATACCGAACGGCTGCACCAGCTACGGGTGGCTTTGAGAAAAATACGAAGTTTACTGGCATTTCTGGCCAAAAAGATTGAGCTACCCGAAGCTAAAGAGCTGGAAAAACTGGCCAAAGCCATCATGAAACAGACCAACAAGGCAAGGGATCTCGATGTCTATCTGGAGTGGCTTGATGAGTATGAGCAGATGCTGCCTACGAAACTGGCCTCCAGCCTCCAAGCACTCAAAAAAAGACTCCAAAAAGAGCGCAACGCCGCTTATATCGCCCTTTTGCACGCACTCCAAGGTCCAGAGTTTAGCCTACTGCTCTCCAGACTACACGCATTTGCATCCAGCGAGCCTACACAAAAGGCCCCATCCATCATCCTTGGCAAAGGGATGGTCATAGACCAGCTCCACAATGTATGGAAAAAAGCGTGCAGACTCACCCCAAAATCAAAACCCCACAAGTACCATCTAGTGCGCATCGAGATCAAGAAACTGCGCTATTTGATAGAGTTTTTTTCCTTTATTTTTAAAAAAGAGCGCTACAAAGATATCCTCGCAAACGTCAAAAAGCTGCAAGACATCTTAGGCGAACACCAAGATACTATAGTCCAACTAGAATATATTGAAGCTTTATTACAAAACAAAATCTCCAAAGACCAAAAAGATGCCTTGCTCTTCTTGCAAAAAAAACTCAAGCGCAGAGCCAAAAAACTGCGTAAAAAGTTTCGCAAACGCTCCATCATCCTCAAAGCCTTGCATAAACAGCTCAAAAGAGGGATCTGCAGGATCTAATCCAAAATCCAAGGATTGTAGTGATTTTGACATACTCCCCACGCATAAATGCGGGGGATTCCGACTTTAAGCGGGGATGCCCGACCATTGCTCTAAGCAATGGTCGGGTCTTATTTTTCCTATGCCAAAGGTTGATGCCCCAACCTTAAGAAATTATACCAAAAGAGTTTCAAAGAAGACAAACTTCCTCTCAACTCTTTTGCCACCTTATATCCCCATTGATAAATCAAGGGGCTTTACGGCGAATTTTCGGTAAAAAGCTTGCTTTAACACATTGATAACGTAACCTTAACAATTCTACAACACTCTATAACATAAAATTTACTTCACAAAATTTTTTTATCAAGAGGAGATAGTATGAAAAAGCGGGCACTGCTCTTGTCAGCTGTTTTGAGTTGCACGATCTATGCAAATACCGATGTAGAGAGTTTACGTCAATATGTTCTTTCAAAAAACTGGAGTATCAACGGTAGTTTTTACCGATACGATTTTAACAAGGATGGAGAGTATAGCTATAATGACTGGCTTTATCTCTCTTCTAGGAGTGGACAAGCATACAGGCTTTTAGGAAATACGCCTACGAATGATAACGTATTTGGTTGGCAAGCTCTTGCTGCAATACCTAGCGATCTTTCCACTCATTCACCCGATGGATATTTTGTATTTATAAATTATCCAGATGACACAGATAGAAAGTTTTCTTGGCTTTATGTGGCAAATCCAAGTAAAAGAGTATATAAGCTGGAAGGAACCGACCCTAATACTCATCGCTTTAAGTATATGGATATAAATGGCGATGGCACCCCAGACAGTCTACCTGGAGTTACCGCCAATATCCAAGGTCAAACTATTTTATTTAATTCTTACCGAAAATTCGCCGTAAAGCCCCTTGATTTATCAATGGGGATATAAGGTGGCAAAAGAGTTGAGAGGAAGTTTGTCTTCCTTGAAACTCTTTTGGTATAATTTCTTAAGGTTGGGGCATCAACCTTTGGCATAGGAGAAGTAAGACCC
>WGAT01000003.1 GCA_015494715.1 Campylobacterota bacterium | reverse complement strand
TGAAACTCTTTTGGTATAATTTTTATAAAGGTTGGGGCATCAACCTTTGGCATAGGAGAAGTAAGACCCGACCATTGTTTAGAGCAATGGTCGGGCATCCCCGCTTAAAGCCAGAATCCCCCGCATTTATGCGTGGGGAGTATGTCAAAAGATCTTAGCCATATGCTTGGCACAGATTCCAAAGGAGCGGCCACAAATCGCGGCTGGATTTATGACTATCGCCAGATTGTGGAGTGGGCGGTGCTGCTTCATCTTATCACTCAAAAAGAGTACGCCACCGACACCCTCTTTCTTTTTGACGGGCTGCTGCGTACCAAAGTCTTTTTCCCCGGTATCTTTCCAAAGATACAAGAGCGTATCGCCCAAAAAATAGAGAAATAGAGGAGGCAAAAAAGCGCCAACACAACCTCTATGTATGCGGTATCGCCAAAAAGAATAAACTGCTCACCAGATACCGCTTAGCGATGCTGAGTCAAGGAGTGCTCAAAACCTCTTATCCCAGCTTTGTCCAAATCCCACCCGAACTGGAAAAAAAGACCTACCAATGGGAGGAGTTTGTCGCAAGAAGCGATGAGCAAATAGATAAGCAAGAGCCAAAAGATTTTGTGGCCGGTCGTCTCTATTTTGCCAAATTTGGCCCCAAACCCCTCGATCCAATCTGGGCGGTGGATATTTTCGATCGCCAAAAAGATCAAGCGGCTCAAATCCTTGGCCATCTGCTTTTTGACGCACCCCAAGGCTTTCCGGTGACATACTACCCCCTCACCTTGCAAAGAGCCCACGAATATGCGGCTTTGGTGGCGTTTGACTACGATCTGCTCCAAGGCAAAATATACGAAGCCGTGCGGAAAATTTTGGGCGAAAAGGGGGAAATTTTGGATATTTTCGCCCTACTGGACAAAGATCCGGCCAAAGCGCGCTACTAGGAGAAGAGATGGAACTTTTTACAAAACAAAACAGAGTGGGAATTTTTCGAGGGTTTAGAGAAGGGGGGCTAGAGTTTCACGCCGACTTGGCGCTGCCCTATCGCAACGAATTCCAAAGCATTCCCATGATCGGGCAGTTTGTCCTCATCCAGCTAGAGCACGAAAACGAGGCGGTGCTCGGTCGGATCGCCTCTTTGTCCTCAGAGGGCAAGCTCACCGCCGGAGCGGGCGAGGAGTTTAACATACGGGCGATGGAGGAGGGACGAGAAATTCCAGAAGATATCAGGGAGCACTACCTAAAATATCGAGTTGATATCCGAGTCCTTGGGGTAGTGCGCCTTGGCGACAAGGGGCTTGTCTTCGTCTCCTCCCATAGACGGCTTCCCCATGTTGGCAGTCCCGTCGCTTTTCCTACCGATGAGGTCCTCAAGGAGCTGTGTGGCGCCAATGTCCCCGGAGCCCATATTGGCTACTTCGCTTTGGGGGAGTTTGTTTATGCCACCAAAAGCGACAAGATCGAAAAACTTAACTGGATGCAGATACGCTCCCCATCCATTCCCATCCACTTTTCGATGCAAAGCCTCCTCGCCCGCCGCTCTTTTTTGTTTGCCCGTGCGGGCTTTGGCAAATCCAACCTCAACAAACTCCTCTTTAGCGAGCTCTATCGCTCTCCACCCACCGTTCCCAAACGAGGTGGTATAGAAAAACCGGTGGGCACCATTATCTTCGACCCGGACGGAGAGTATTTTTGGCCAGACGACAAAGGGCGGCCGGGTCTGTGCGACGTACCCCATCTCAAAGATAAGATCGTAGTCTTTACCGACCGCGAGGCTCCAAGCCCCTATTACGGCTCTTTCGTGGCCGCCGGCGTACGACTCGATATCAAAGAGTTTCGAGCCGCCGATGTAGTGGGACTGGCACTGCCGGCGGAGAAACAAGATCAGCAAAATGTGGTCAAGCTCAAAAGCCTTCCAAAATTCAAATGGAGCGCACTGGTGGAGCTCATAGCCCAAAAAGGGATGCAAGCCAGCGATCAAGAGGTGATGGATGTGATGCAAATGGGTAAAATCGATCCGGTGGAGCTAGGGCCCATTCGAGCCAATATGACTAAAATCATCCATATGCTCCACGAGTCTGGCAGCCATTTTTATCAAGCCCTAAAGAGCGCCCTTGCCGATGGGAAGCTATGCATCGTGGACATCTCGATGATGCGGGGCAAAAGCTCCTTGATCTTGGCTGGGTTGATCTTGCGCAACCTTTTTAACCACAATGCGTTTGAATTTACCAAAAAAGCGTCCCGATCGATTCCCGTCTTGGCGGTGGTAGAGGAGGCCCAATCGGTACTCAACGAAAAAGAGAGCGCCGCCGAGCCTTTTGTAGAATGGGTCAAAGAGGGTAGAAAATATGATCTAGGCGCTTTTTTGATCACCCAACAGCCGGGCTCCATTCCCACCCAGATTCTCAGCCAAGGGGACAACTGGTTTTTAATGCATCTGCTCTCTTCTGCAGATCTGCGTACCATCAAAGCGGCCAACTCCCACTTTAGCGACGATATCTTAAGCGTCTTGCTCAACGAAGCGATTCCCGGACAAGGGGTGATGTGGTCCTCGGTAGGAGGTAAACCCTATCCCATCTTTTTGCGAAGTCTCTCTTTTGAGCGGCTCTATGAGCCCCAAGACCCGCATTACGAAAATACGGCCTTACCCACCTACGCCAAGACTCTACGCCGTCGGCTCCAAATCGAAGATCAAATCTACCAAAGGATCGTTTCTAACTCTAAAACTATGCAATATTTGCGTACAAAAGGAATGCAAGGAGAATTAAAAGCCGGTGCGGTAACGGAGCTCATTAAAAAAGTGCTCCCTCAAAAAATGGAAACAAAAGAGGAGTTTGCTCGCAGCTATCTTTGGCGACTGCTCTTTCGTCTATTTCCCGGATATAAAGTGTACAAAGAGCGAAAAGGAGATAATTGGTATATCAAAATAGAAGAGGTTTATTAGCGATTAAGAGCTCTATTTTTCTTGGTCTTTGGCTCTTTTTGGTGGTGCTATGATAACTGGTGTATTTGATGATCTGATACCCCTCGTAGAGCTCCTCGATCTTTGGATGGCAGTCGTAGCTGAGCAGCCACGGAGCTTTGAGCGTGGCCAAAAAATCTCGTAGCCGTATATGATCGTGGGGCTTGAAGTAGTGGTTGTAGAGCAGATTGCCCTTTTGGTAGTAGGGCGGATCGAAGTAAAAAAAGGGTTTGGCAAAGCTTTTTTTGGCCAAATTTTCATAGCTGCAGTGGTAGACTTCCGCCATATCTCGCAATTTGGAAAGCTCTTGGATGCGCTTAATGATTTTGGGCTTATCAAATCGACAATCGATTTTGTAACGGCCCTTTTGCTCATAGCCGCCCAGCACGCCCCCTTTTAGCACGCCAGAGTAGCTGGTGCGGTTGAGATAGAGACATTTGAAAGCTTTCCCTATCAGGTTGGTCGGCTGGCTCTCTCGGATCTTGATCCATGTGGGCACGTCGATAGGCGTGCGATCTATCAGATCGATCAAATCATCGGTATGGAAAAAAAGCCCTTGCCAAAAGGCGGCTACAAGCTCATCGAGATCGGCCAACATGATCCTCTTGGCCAAACCGCTTTTGGCCAAGAGCAAGGAGATATACGCCCCTCCGGCAAAGGGCTCTATGAAAGTGTCAAAATCGTACTGCACTACAAAAGAGACGATACGCTCGGCCATCCGTCTTTTGGACCCGGGATAGCGTAGGGGGCTTTGGAGATGGGCGAGCTCAACGCCCACGCACGCTCGCTTTATCCTCTAAAATGAAGCGGTGCAGCTCTTTGCACATATCGCTGTAACAAACGATGTTTTGCTCTTCGATGTTTTCGGCAAGCTCTATCTGCATCCGTAGATAATCCTTGCCCCCTTTTCTGGCAAAAAGGACGCCGCAGTAGAAAAAGCCAAACTCCCTTAAGATAGCGACCACCTCTTCCACATCTCCTACGCTTTGCAAAGCGATATCGGCATAGATCATATCGGGATGTTTTTTGAGAGTCTCTTCAAAAATATCGACAAAACGCTCCTCAAAATTCTCAGGGGCGTTATGGATCGTAATCGTGGAGAGATTAAAAGTTTGGTTATGCTCGATAAGTATATTCTCCTCTTTTTCGCCCACATCTCTTTTCTCAAAAGGCACGCCACACCCTTCATACGCTTTTTTAATCCACTCTTCGTACTGATCGGGTAAAGCGATGGAGCGTTTGGCTTTATTAAAGACTTTATAATCTACCAGCGCCGCTCCCCGTTTCCCACGATAGGGGAATTTGTGATCTTTGAGCCTGACCATCTGATGCAACTCACCCAGCTGCAAAGCGGTAGGGAAAAAACCAAATCTGGCGTTGGCCCGCTGGCTGTATGGATGAAAAGTGATCGCCTCGCCAAAAAGGGCGTCGAGCCCTAGCTCTTGTGCCTTTTGTAAAAGGGCTTTAAACATCGCTTTCATAATCCCCATCCCCTTAAAACCCGGATCGACTACGGCGATACCGATCTCGGCGCTGTTGGAATCGGGGACTCTTACAAGAGCGAAATGACCCACGATCTTACCATCGATTTCGGCCACGATGGAGTGGATCTGGCCGCTTTTTTCTTTTTGACGGATCTTTTCTGGAAAATAAAAAAGGTCTTTAAAATAAGTATAGCCGTAGTTTTTATAGATGAGACGGGTGATCTCCACCTCATCGCCCTCTTGATAGCTGCGTACCTTGAGCTTTTCTCTTAGATGGACTTTGAGATCCTCGTCCACCTCCGTGCCAATGTCGCTATAAAAGGGGATCTCTTCTTTAAGACGCAGCCGCATCGGCACATATTTAACCACCGAGAACTTCTTGCCCCCAAGCCCCAAATTGGTATAGCGAAAATCGTCCACCAATAAAAAGACCCGATTGAGCCCTTTGTTTTGGACGGAGGGATCGAGGGGGACACTGCGAAGCAGCCGTTCATCAAAAGGCAGCCCCTTATCCCGTACGGAGATCTCGATGCCGTTTTCAAAAAGCTCGAATTCTACATCGATAATCCCCTCCTCCGTCCCATAGGCGTGCACCACCGCATTTTCAAAAAGCTCATAGAGCGCCTCTTCAAGCTCCTTGGACTCTTTGGCGGGAAAATCGATGATGTGGCACAGCTCCTCGTAAAATGCTCGCAGAGGTTTGAAATATTCCAGATCGTTGTACAACGATATTTTAAATCTATTTTTCACCGAGTCTCTCCATAGCTTCTATCGCCGCGGCGCCAAGCACTTTCATCCCGATGGGCAGTGCATCCTCGTCTATATCGAACTTTGGATGGTGCTGGCTGACGCAGGTGTTCTTTTTGGGATTGCAAACCCCAAGACGAAAAAAGGCTCCAGGAACCAACTGCAAATAGCGGCTAAAATCCTCTCCCCCCATCACTGGATCTTTGAGATCGATCACATTCTCCTCACCTACGATCTTCTTGGCTTCCTGGACGATGATATCCACGGCCCAGTCGGTGTTGATGAGCTCGGGATTGCCAAAATTGTAATGGAAGTTGTAGTTTGCTCCCATACTGTGGCAGTTGCCTTTGACGGCATCCTCCATCATCTCGGGGATCTTCTTGCGCACTCCCTCGTTGACGGTACGCACGGTACCTGTGAGGCGCACATGGTCACAAATCACGTTTGGAGCCGTACCGCCCTCAATCGTGCCAAGACTGATGACGGCTGGATGAAGTGGGTCGATGCGCCTGGAGATGATATGGTTGAGAGAGTTGACGCACATCGAAGCGACCAAAATGGCGTCCACTCCCTCGTGGGGTCTAGCCCCGTGGGCGCTTTTGCCAAAGATTTCGATCTCAAAAGTATCGGCACTGGCCATCATCACTCCATATTTGTAGCCGATCTGCCCTGTCATCAGATAGGGATAGACATGCAGCCCAAAGATCGCCTTGACCCCCTCCAAAGCCCCGTCTTCGATCATTTGCGAAGCTCCCCCCTCGTTGACCTCTTCTGAGGGCTGGAAAATGAAGCGCACATTCCAAGGTAGCTGATCTTTGACCTGCATCATAGCCAAAGCGCTACCCACGGCGATAGCGGTATGGGCGTCGTGACCGCAAGCGTGCATCACCCCTTTGACTTCACTGGCGTAGGGTTTGCCCGTCTGCTCTTGAATGGGCAAAGCGTCCATATCGGCTCTGATGGCTACAAAGGGCTTGTCAGGATTGACAATCAGATCGGCCAAAAGCCCATGATGGCCCTCGAACTCCTTGATCTCGTACCCCTCGATCTCTAAAATGCCTTTGACTAGGTACTTAGTGTGCTCCTCGTGGCCAGAGAGCTCTGGATGCTTGTGGATATCACGGCGTACCCGTATCACTTTATCTTTGAGCCCATCGATGGTCGTAAAAAGTTTTTGCTTGATCTTCTCTTTGTCCATGACACTCCTTTATCTATAGTGTAGGACAAAAAAGTTTAAAAAAATCTATAACGGATTTTGAGAAGAAATAGGAAGAGAATAATAAGGGTTTCAAATTGTCATCGGTGTTTCAAATCCCATAGGGTATGTTCAAACAGAGAAACACGGCGTAATCGCCGATAGATACCGCATATGTTTCAAATCCCATAGGGTATGTTCAAACAAATAGCTCGAAGATATATATCCCTCTTCCACGGTTTCAAATCCCATAGGGTATGTTCAAACTTAAAAAAATAGGAGTTAAAGGAGGGGAAAGGAATAGTTTCAAATCCCATAGGGTATGTTCAAACGGTTTAAACGGCGAACCCGCCGATAACGCCACGAGTTTCAAATCCCATAGGGTATGTTCAAACAATATGTAGATATAGACATAGACCCTTATCAATATATGTTTCAAATCCCATAGGGTATGTTCAAACTCATCGAGTAGATGGAAAACCACTACTTGCAAAAGGCTGTTTCAAATCCCATAGGGTATGTTCAAACAAACCAGTAAAAGGCCCAATAGAAACCAGTAGAAACCAGGTTTCAAATCCCATAGGGTATGTTCAAACCGAAAAAATAGTGCTAGAGGACGAAAATATTGATGATAGTTTCAAATCCCATAGGGTATGTTCAAACATCAATAGAAATCAATAGAAAGCCAAAAGAAAAATCGTTTCAAATCCCATAGGGTATGTTCAAACCCCGAGGACTTCGATTAATCGAAGTCCTCAAAATTTTTGTTTCAAATCCCATAGGGTATGTTCAAACCAAAAATCGCTCCAATATCTGTTGACTCGCTCCAGTTTCAAATCCCATAGGGTATGTTCAAACGTATCTATATTAAAAGAGGGTAAAACTTTACCATCTAGTTTCAAATCCCATAGGGTATGTTCAAACGCCAAAATGGCGATAGATATGATCTACCGCCTTAGTTTCAAATCCCATAGGGTATGTTCAAACTGAAAACCACCCAAAGAACCAGGACAAACATCAAAAGTTTCAAATCCCATAGGGTATGTTCAAACTTTTCGTGGGTAGATGCGTCAGGCAAAGCGAAGCATAGTTTCAAATCCCATAGGGTATGTTCAAACAGCACGCAATTGCCCATATTGAGGCATATCTTGTACGTTTGATGAAATCATTATACCTTAAAATGAGCTGATTTGCAAATTTTTGGGATTGGAAAATAGCCTGTTTATGGCGTTTTTAAAAACTTAAAGAAAGCTTTATCGAGGTTTGCCTTATCTTTCTCCCAAAGTTTTGATAATATAATTATGACAAAGGACAAAAAAAGGATAGATATGCGCCAACGTCCTTTTACAATTTTTACCCATCAAGAGGGTTTGGAGTTTTTGAGCAATATGAGACCCTACCCCATACGGGCCTTAGGTACAAAATTTCGAGCGAGCGAAAATCTTTATCAATTTTCCAAGCTCCCAAAGGAGCTTAGAAGCGAATATATCCACAGATTTTCCAAAATGCACCCCTTCGTCGCGAGAAAAATCACAAGAAAACTTCCGGTACGAGAGGATTGGGAGGAGATAAAGCGTAAAGTGATGTTTGACGTGCTTAGACTAAAATTTTACCAACACCCTTATCTTGTACGCCAACTCCTACGCATAGAAGGACCGCTGTGCGAATTTAATACTTGGAAAGATACCTACTGGGGATACGATATCCATTTGCAAAAAGGAGACAACTACCTAGGCAAGCTCTTGATGCTTTTGCGAGACGCTTGGAAAGAGAAAAAAGAGCCGCGATTTGAGGATCTAATCAAGTATGAGCATCAAACGATCCAAGAGCTTTTTGGTCAAAAAGGAATTTGAGGATTTTGAAGATGCGGATAGGATATCTATCGGATATGCATATCGATTTTTATGTCAAACTCAACAAAGAGAGGCTATTGGAAAAATTCGTACGCTCTCTTAGGCCCTCGTACTACGACATCTTGATCATAGCCGGCGACATTGGGCATTACAACCATCAGAACATCGCTCTTTTACGCCTTTTTAAAGAGTATGCCGCCAATCTTGTCGTCACCCTTGGTAATCACGAATTTTATCTCGTATCAGACAGAATGAAAAAAAAGTATCGCCGCAGCTCTTTACAAAAGATAGAAGAATTTAAAAAACTCTGCCAAACGAGCGACATCACTTTTCTTGATATGGAGGTTATCGAGATTGGGGGGGTTAGGATAGGGGGAGGATATTTGTGGTATGATCTTCAAAAAATCGATAAAGAGTTTTGGGAAAAGCATATGAGCGATGCGAAGTATGTCTATTTGGATTATCAAACCCATAGAAAACAAGCCCTGAACGCACTGCGCCAGATGCCTGATTGTACGATATTTGTAAGCCATATCCCTCAAACCATAATAAGCCCTTTTCTTCGGCCACATTTTGATACAAGCTATCTCCCTTTTTATGAAGAGGAGAATATCGCCATTTTACACGACAAAGGAGTGCGATATCATATCTACGGACACAACCATACACAAGGAAAATACCTAAAAGAGGGGATATGGTGTCTTACTTGCTCCTTAGGTTATCCCGATGAGAATCTGCCCAAAAAGATAGACTCTTTTACCTTATGATCAAAAGTACGATCTCCTCGTGCTCTAAATCGGGGCAGTACTTAAAACCAAAAAGGATGTGTTCTATCTTTTCTAGATACTTTTCTAAAAAGGTATAGGTAGACAAAGGCAAAAAGAGGGTCATGATATCTCCATTTTCTTTATTAAAATTATATGCCATCGTAACGCCTTTGGCCCCTTGCAGATCGTGGCCAAACTCTTCGGCTATCTTTTCGAGCGCCTCTTCATATTCTTGGGTAAAAGAGAAATAACCCAACACCGCCTCATCGCCAAGAGAGAGAAAAGATCGCACATCCTCTATGGCCGGATCATTGAGACTAATAGGCTCAATCCCTTTTTGTAGCAATTTATGGAGTATAAACTCCGCTTGTGTCTCTTGTGCTCCTTGCTCGACTTTTTGCAAAAAATCAGCTATTGATTTGGTATCTTCTACAACTCGTATAATCTTTGCCATAAGCACTCCTTTGAAAAGATTTACAATGAACTTTTTATTCTTTCTAAAAGAATATCATACGATGACCTACCCATATATTGGTAATGTACGTGAAAAAGCTTATCTTTAAAATGTGACCAGACGATTTTTTCCAAGGATCGTGCGCCATAAGGGAGTCGGGCCGCCTCTTTGGCCATCTTTTTGGCCTCTTCCGTGGATACCTTATAGGTTATGCCGCTAGCTTGGAGCATCTTTTGATACCGCTTGATGGGCGAATCTTTGCCATGGAGCAAAATATCTAAAAGCTCTTTTTCTCCCAAAGGATTCAAAACAACTATATCGCCGATCCTGCCCAATAGCTCTTTTGGCAGGCCGCTTTTTTGAATAGTTTGGAGATATTCTTGCTCGTAATTGTCGTTGCCGCTGAGAAATCCGCTTTTTTTCTCATCTTTATGAAATTGAAAAGAGCCGGCAAGGACGAAAAACATATGTTTGGTAGATAAAGAGTTGATCCCTTTAAACTCTTGGGACTCTTCGTGCAATCCCTTTTCTATAAAAATCTCTCCTCCTTCAAGAATACGCAAGATTTGACTCATCACACTTTCGCCATAGGTCGTTTGCATCAACTTGTCCACCTCATCTAAGACCACCACCGCCCCTTGGACTTTTTTGGGATCGTACTCATATTTGCGTAAAAGAGTTTTGGCTATCTCATCCACACTCAATCCCCTAATTCCGGTGCTTACCATCATACTCGCATCGATATAGACAAAGGGGATATCCATTATCTCGCACGCTTTTTGGACGATATAGGATTTACCGCTTCCCGTCTCTCCACTCAAAAGCAGAGGTTTTAACGGCTCAAAGGGGGGACGCTTCTCTTGTACGAAAGCGTTGGATATCTTTTTTTGATAGTACAAAGTCGTGGCAATCGTATACAAAGCCTCCTCTTGTCCTTTGACATACTCTTGCAATCTTTTTTGTAAGGCGGCTGGATAGAGAACTTGCTCGCTGTCTTGCTCGACTACTAGTTCCTTGCTTTTACAATAGGCCTCTACTTTTTCCCACTCCTGTTTGTTGCGGGCGATCTTTTCTTGCAGTTGCTCGTTTGCAAGCAAAGGAGTGACTTTCCCAAAAAAAAGCTCTCTTTCAAGACTCTTCATCTCATCCTCTACCGCCGTGATAAAACGCAATAGCTGACTGAGGCTCATCTGTTTGGCAGCGTCAATAAAGTAACACTTCTCCTCCCAACTTAGGGATAAAGTATTTTTTAACGCTTTTTCTAGCTCCAATTGCAGCTGCTCGTTGCCAAGATGACCAAACATACCCAAAAGTTTTTTATGGGTCCTTCTTGCCCCCCATCCATCCTCATCAAGGGTAAGACCTTTGGTCAATCCCCATATACTCAGATCCAAAAGCTTTTTGTAATCGACTTTTCCCCGCATTTTCATAACAAGATATAAAATGCCTAAAGGAATCTTTTTGGCATTGAGCAGCATTTCCAATCGCTCGCAAGCAATATCTAGTTTTTTACAGATACTCTTTTTTTCCTCTTCGTTCAAACTCTTCACGATCCGTCGTACATTCATCATCTATCCTTTAGGCAAAAATCGTATACAGATTCATTTTAAAAGCCTTTGCCTTTTTCTCGTAAAAGAGCTGCAAACTTCTTTTTCTTCCTTGGAGTATGATACTCCTCTCTAAATCCTCATATAACAACAGCTCCAATTCTATCAGCTCAACCAGATAGATATTATACATTTTTGCTATCTGTCTTGTAGTAAGCTCATCCAAACATTTACTTGTACTCTTCATACCCGTAGAAACTTTAATGGCCAAACGGATCTCGTGGTTTTTACTCCAAACAAAATCGTATGTATTGCTATGGCTAGCAACGATGAGCTTTATCAAAAGATCAAAATCAAAAGAGTGGCGCCCAAATTTTGGCAATCGAATATCAATCCCGGTCATATCGTAATAGCGCAGATACTCTTTATAAAAAGGAAGCTCTTCTAAACGCCTATTTAAAATATCAAGATTACCGATCTCGCCTAATTTTTTTGCTTTTGTTATCACCTCGTCATCATTTCCACTAATCTCTTTGAGCGGCTTTTTCGTAAAATCTCCCATCCCTACCTCCTTGCATACAATCTTTTAAATTTTTAACTTTATTAAAATCTTTGGGATAGGTCTATATTATTGGTTTATTTACTCATTATTGTAGTACCCCTGAACGCTACAATAACGAATGAACAAATTCAAATTAAATGATAAGGAGTCTTTTTGAAAGCCGTCAAAATCGTAGCCACCATCGGTCCTAGTTCCATCGACAAAATAGAGGAGCTCATCCGTGAGGGCGTAGATGTTTTTCGTCTTAATTTTAGCCATGCCGACCACAAAACCCACAAAGCCTCTATTGCCAAAATCCGGGCTGCGGCAAAAAAGCTGGGCACCAAAACGGCGATCTTACAAGACATTAGCGGCCCCAAAATCCGCATCGGCGATATCAAGGGTATTTTGGAGCTGAAAAAGGGCGATATTATCTATCTGGTCAAACAAGAGCCAAAATCCCCCTATGAGCTCACGCTTTCTTACCCTCAAATCATCGATGATCTACGACCCGGGGAGTATGTCTTTTTCGCCGACGGCTCCATACGGGCCAAAGTGCTGGAGGTCAAAAATGGTCGTGCCAAACTATTAATCAAAAATGCCGGCGTGCTCTCTAGCCATAAAGGAGTCAACTTCCCCCACTCCAATCTCAGCCTCTCGGCCATCACTCCAAAAGATGAAAAAGATCTCATATTTGGGGCTAAAAACGGCGTAGATATCGTAGCCATCAGTTTTGTAAACAGTGCGGCCGATATCCAAAAAGCGCGCACAATCTTGGCCAAAAACAGCGCTCATCCGTGGCTCGTGGCCAAAATAGAGACCAAAAAGGCAGTGGAAAACCGCACAGATATCCTCCAAGCGAGCGATGGCGTGATGGTAGCAAGAGGCGATCTTGGGATCGAGGTGGGGATCGAGCGGGTACCCGTAATCCAAAAGCGTATCATCAAAGAGGCAAACAAAGCAAAAAAACCCGTCATCACCGCCACGCAAATGCTGCTTTCGATGGTGAACTCCCCCTTCCCCACCCGGGCCGAAGTGAGTGACGTGGCCAATGCGGTGCTCGACGGAAGCGATGCGGTGATGCTCAGCGATGAGACCACCGTGGGCAAATATCCCATAGAGGCGGTGCGGGTACTTCGCAAAGTGATAGAAGAGACAATGCAGATTTATCCCTTTTATAAACGCTATGAGAGCAAAGATATCGACGCTATTGCCGAAAGCGTGGCGGATCTGTGCCGCTCCTTATCTCCCAAAGCCATAGTGAGTTTTACCAGCAGCGGCACGACCGTACGATCCATCGCCAAGTATCGCCCCCACGTCCCAATCATTGCCGTCACTCACGATAAAAAGACCTCCCGTAAACTCAATCTCGTTTGGGGCGTACAATCTATCATTGAACTTCCTAAAATAAAGAATATAGAGCGGCTCATCGAAAAATTCAAAGATGTAGCTCTGCGTGAGCGACTTTTCTCGCCTCAAGACAAGATCATCGTTACCATGGGCAGTATCGTAGGCAAAGAGGGCACGACAAATATGATACGAATCATCGAGCTTTAAAATATGATAAGATAAAAGAAAAAAAGGAGTAGATCATGAAAAAAGTAGCGCTTTTGGCCCTTGCGATCTCTTTTGCCTTAGCCGATTTTGCCTTGACTCCCCAAACCTATGGAGCCTATGAGGATTTCGATCTGATTTGTAAAAACACTTTTGGCCAAAAAGCCGATGTAGCGGACTGGCAAGAGCTCAAAAAAGCGTACGAAAAGGCCTCGGACAAAAAAGCCTTCGTAGAACAGCTAGGACTTACACAATATGACGCCAGTGCCATTATTACCCAAAAAGGCGAGAGCTTTTTCGAAAATGGCGATCGCCACTATATCTTAACCTATCATAACCATACGCTACCTACCAACTACACCTATCTCGTTCACGATACGATCGATGGACATCTTTTTGATTTGGGCTCTTGGCGAGAAATTGACTATCCGGTGTTATGCCAAATCAAATAATCTTATACTTGACGGCTTTGTCGCCGTCACAAATCGATATTTAGCAACAGCCGCCGCAACCTCCGCCATTGATGGCGAGCAAAGGCGGTATTAATCTGGCGCTCTTTGATTCTCAATATATTCTTGTGAACTAGCCTAACTTTTTGCTATCGCAAATAAGTTAGGGCTTCCTGCTTCAACGGTCACCTCGTGGCGCACCTCCACAGGCTCTACGGGCAGTCCCTGCCCTGATAGCGCTTGGTTATTGCGCTTTTTGATAATTATAGCATAAACTTGCTTTGCAAGACAAAAATTCATCTCCCTCTAAATCAATTAGATTTTAGAGGGAGAATTCTTTTTGAGTTTCGTTAAAGTAGTCGACCCTGAAAAACCCATTCCAGAGCCAAGAGTCCCCATTGTACATCCCCAACCCTATCCGATAGATTCGGTATTGTTTTGCGTGCTCAAGCGCCGCTTCCAAGGTTTTGGAGTCATGCTCGTTTTTTTCGTGGGCGGTAACTCCGATGATGATCCCGCTCTTTTTCGTCATGACGACGGAAGCCTTGGTTCCATACTCGTACTTCTTATGGTCTTTACCCTTGGCAACGGCATAGATATGGGGTTCATGAAAGGAGTAGATCTTGTTTTTGTCGTTTCGTTTCTGGTTGAGTACTTGTTCAAACAGTTCAAACATCTCTTTGTAATCTTGTAAACGATCTTGAGGCAATTTTCTTGAAAGTTCACGCATGAGGATGCCGACAATGGTTTGAAAGCGTCTCATGGATGCTTTTGCCTTTTAGGCTTTTTTAGGATGGCGAAAAAATCGCAGTTTGATACGATGCTCTTTGATCTTTTGCCAATCGATGCTGTCGGCCAGGATGATGAGTGGATCTTGGGTATTGAGCATATCTGGCAAAGGAGACTGAAATAAATGGCCTTGGGTATGGATAGGAGTTTTAGGAAGCATTTTTACACCTGTTTCGACCAAAAATCGGTCCAAATTGATCGCTTTTTTGGTCGAAATTCTATCAAATTTTCGCTTTGTAAAGCCCATTTGATAGTTGTTTGGTTGGTTTTTCTGGGTCGACTATTTACTCATTATCGATTAAAGATGCAGAGGTTTTACTTTTGCTCCAGTAGTAATAAAAGACTCCTAGTACCACAAGGATGATACCGCCTAAAATAAGGTGAAGCGTCTGTTTGATCAGCTCCTCGTTTTGGCCGATAAAGTACCCCAAACCCAAAAGCACGGCACACCATATCCCAGCACCCAAAAAAGTGTAGAGTACAAAGGATGGGATATGCATCCGTCCAATACCTGCCGGTAAAGAGATGTATTGACGAATTCCAGGCAAAAGCCGTCCCCAAAAGGTGCTTGGATGCCCATATTTTTTAAAAAAACGCTCCACTTTAAGCAGGGTTTGCTCGCTTATTCCCACATACTTGCCAAAACGTTCCAAAAAGGGACGGCCCAGTCTGTGGGCCAAATAGTAGTTAAAAAGAGCTCCCATTACGCTGCCGCCTACGCCAGCCAACCACGCCAAAAGCAAATTCATCTCCCCTTTGCTCGCAAGATATCCAGCGGGTACCATCGCCACCTCGCTGGGAAAGGGGAAAAAGGAGCTCTCCAAAAACATCATCACAAAAATCCCTGCATATCCCATATCGCCTACAAGCTGGACTACCCAAGAAACTATCTCATGCACCGTATGCCCTTTTGAGCCTATCGAGGCGCGCAGTGGTGCCAAGCAGCAGCATATCGGCCAATACCAGTGCCATCATCGCCTCGGCTACCACGCTGCCTCTAGCTGCCACGAAAGGATCATGTCGCCCTTTGAGGGAGAGCTCCACCTCATTGCCATGGATATCGATGGAGCGTTGTGGCTGGAAGATGGAGGGGGTGGGCTTGAAGTAGACCTTGACGAGGATATCCTCGCCATTGCTGATGCCGCCCAAAATCCCGCCGGCGTTGTTGGAAGCAAAACCTTTTTTGGTAATTGGATCGTTGTTTTGGCTGCCTCGCATCCTAGCAGACGCCACGCCCGCTCCTATCTCCACCGCTTTGGCGGCGTTGATACTCATCATCGCTTCGGCGAGTACCGCATCGAGCTTGTAATAGATGGGCTCTCCAAGTCCCGCCGGCACTCCTCTGGCTCGCACCAGCACGGCCCCTCCTACGCTATCATGGGCCTCTTTGGCCGCTAGGATCGCCTCTTTTTGTGGGGCTTCCACATCTGGATCGAGAGCGAAGATCTCGCTCGATCTGGCATAGGCAAAGTCCCACTGCTTGGCTTCGATGCCGGCTACTTCGACCACTCCCGCTTCTATCTCGATCCCAAACTCTTTTAAGAGTAGCTTCGCCACGGCTCCGGCGGCTACTCTCGCCGCCGTCTCTCTGGCGCTGCTTCTGCCCCCGCCTCTATAATCTCGTATGCCATATTTATGCTGGTAGGTATAGTCTGCGTGCCCGGGCCGAAAGATATCTTTGATGGCGGAGTAGTCCTTGCTTTTTTGATCTTTGTTAAAGATCACCATCGCAATCGGCGAACCTGTGGTCACCTTTTCAAACACGCCGCTTAGAATCTCTACCCTATCGCTCTCTTTGCGCTGGGTAGCAAACTTGTTTTGGCCAGGGCGTCTTCGATCCAGCTCGCTTTGGATAAACTCCTCATCTATTTTAAGACCTGCCGGCACGCCGTCAAGGACACACCCTATCGCTTTGCCGTGGGACTCTCCAAAGGTGGTAAAACGAAATCTTTGGCCAAAACTATTCATTTTTTAGTATCTCTAAAGCTTTTTTGGCCGCCTCTTGCTGAGCCGCTTTTTTACTGCGTCCTTTAGCGGTGGCTATGGTCTTGTCGTGCAGCATCACCCCTACCTCAAACTCTTTTTTGTGATCGGGGCCAAAGGAGTGGAGCAGTTTATAAGTGGGTGTGACCCCAAATTTGGCCTGAGTGAGCTCTTGGAGCGTAGTTTTATAATCTTTAAACAACGAATCCATATCGATTTTGGGATAGACCTCTTCTAACAGACGCAACACAAGCTTACGCACCTTTTCTAGCCCGCTTTCTAAATAGATCGCTCCCATGACCGCCTCAAAAGCGTTGGAGAGAAGACTAGGCTTGGTGCGGCCGTCGTTATTCTCTTCGGCTTGGGAGATATAGATATATTTGCCAATATCCAACCGATTGGCCAGCTTCGCAAAGCCCTCCTCGTTGACCAAAGAAGCCCTCAGTTTTGAGAGCTCTCCTTCGTGGGCTTTGGGAAATTTTTTAAAAAGATACTCCCCGACGAGGAGATCAAGCACCGCATCGCCCAAAAACTCCAGCCTCTCGTTGTTGACCGGACTTTTGTAACTTTTGTGGGTGAGCGCCTCTTTGAGCAGCTCTTCGTTTTTGAAAGAATACCCTAATTGTTTTTGAAACTCTTGCAATTTGTCCATATCTCCATCCTTAAGATGGCTCCATAAGAAAAGTCTCTTTGCTTGTGGAGCTATCTTTTGATCGCTACATTTTACCTAAATTTTGCTTCACTGGCCATTTGTCTGGCCAGTTTGTCACAACGCTCGTTCTCTTCGTGGCCACTATGCCCTTTAACCCAATGGGCGCGTATCTCGTGCGGAGCCGCCACCTCTACAAATTCCCTCCAAAGATCTGGATTTTTCACCTTTTGAAAATCCTTTTTTATCCAGACTTTTAGCCACTCGTTGATACCTCGCACCACATAGCTCGAATCGCTATAAAGCTCCACCACACAAGGCTTTTTTAAAGCTTTTAGGCCTTCGATAACGCCTTTGAGCTCCATCCTGTTGTTTGTGGTATGCAATGCACCGCCCGTAATGATACGCTCTTTGTCTTTATACTTTAAAATGGCACAATACCCTCCAGGTCCCGGGTTGCCAAGACTAGAGCCGTCGCTATATAGATAGACTCTTTTCATCCTCTCTCCTTTGTATTAGCATATACTCTAGTACCGGAGGCTCCAAGCCGTAACACGCCGGACATCTGGTAAAACCCAAAGGAAAGACCCCTTTGCATTTAGGGCACAAATATTCAAACGCCAGCGTCGCTTTTGGATAGTGGAGCAAAACGTCAAACTCAAAGAGCTGACTGCTATTTACCAAATGGACATACCCTTTGGCGCTATAGAGCTCTTGCAAAAAAAGAGTATGGGTACGGATGCGATCTTTTGGCAAGTGCCATAAAATATCGGCTATTTTTGGAAAATCTTGAGGCAAAATACTCTCCCAAGCCCTCGATAGATCGCTTCTAAAAAGATATTCCCCCGCCAAACGTATCAAAAAAGGGTGTTTTCGATAAAGCTCAATGAGTTCTTGCGTTTTTTTTTGTCGTATGAGATATTTTGCTTGCAAATAGATTCCCTCCAAACTCTCATACCCCAACTCCTCTAAGATCGCTACCACCTCCAAAGCCTGCTCATAACGACCCATTTGCTCATAGACCCGCAGCAGCCGCTCCAAAACATCCACGCGTCTTGGATAGTGACCTAAAACCTCTTCGTAAATATTTTGACTTCGGGATAAAAAGCCGATCTTAAGATACAAATCCCCCAATCGCTTAAGTATCTCTATGCGCCTTTGAGGTTCCAAAGCGTCCCCCAAACGCAAATACAAGGCTATGGCTTTGTCATATCGACCGTTTTGTTCGTAAGACTTGGCCAAAAGAAGCAGCGTCTCCTCTTGCGTGAGCTCTTGGGTATCGACCTTGCCAAGATTTTGAAAAAATCGCCGCAAAGAGGTTTGCTCTTTTTTAAGCTTCACCACCGCCCACCAGTAGCTAAAAAAAGAGGCGATAAAGATCAATCCTACGAAGACGATAAGGCCAAAGAGTGGATCGCGATACCCAAGCACAAAATCCAAGTCCGCTCCTTTTGGCCAAATTATACTATAATGCATTTGCACACAATACAAACCAAAGAGACTATAACGCAGCTCTCAACCTTTGAAAAGAGGACTAAGAATAGTATGGTCGAAACAACCCAAAGGAATGCCTGTGGCGGGGCATATATGCCTAGTTATCTATAGATCAATTTAAGCATTTTAAGCAATATTTCTAGCAAGGTAGATCAAAAAATAAAAATTATTAATTGATATTTAATATTATTATTGTTATGATTACACAAAATCTTGAGGAGGAGAATATGTTTAGAGTACAAACCATCGCTTTAACCGCTGCTTTAACGAGCATGAGTGCCGTAGCCAGCGAGGCTTTGATCCAAAAGGCCAAACAAGCCGGTTTAAAACCCATTCCAAACAAGGTGAGCGAGCTTTTTAAACTCATCGACAATCCCAAAAATCCAATTACCAAACAAAAAGTGGAGCTGGGCCGTAAGCTCTATTTTGATCCAAGACTTTCCAAAAGTCATCTGATTAGCTGTAATACCTGCCACAATCTAGCAACCGGTGGCGATGATAATATCCCGGTGGCGACTGGACACAAGTGGCGACACAACCCCCACCATCTCAATTCTCCAACGGTCTATAACGCCGTTTTCAACAGCCGTCAGTTTTGGGACGGACGAAGTCCCGATCTTGAAGATCAAGCTACCGGCCCTATCCAAGCGCCCGTAGAGATGGCGATGGATAAAGAAAAAGCGGTAGAGGTGGTCAAGTCCATTCCGGCATATAAAAAAGCTTTTGCAAAAGCTTATCCGGGTGAGAAAATCACGATCAAGACCATCGGAAAAGCGATTGGAGCTTTTGAGCGCACACTTGTGACACCAAGCAGATTGGACGCCTATCTCAACGGCGATAAAGAGGCACTGAGTAAAGAGGAGAAAAAGGGGCTTAAAACTTTTATCCAGCTAGGATGTGCCAGTTGCCACAACGGCGTGGGGCTTGGCGGCGGTATGGCTCCTTTCCCAGCGATTGGCAAATATAAATATGCCAATATCGGCGATTTTCATGGAGACAAAAACGGAATGGTCAAAGTACCAACCCTTCGTAATATCTTACAGACAGCTCCTTATTTTCATAACGGGGCGACATATGACATCAAAGAGGCGATCGCCATTATGGGCGAGACGCAGCTTGGCAAGAAGCTGAGCAAAAAGCAAATCGATAGCATCGCCACATTTTTCAAAGCCCTCACCGGCAAGAAACCCTACATCCGCTACCCGATGCTCCCAAAAGAGACCGCAAACACTCCCAAACCAAATCTCGACTAATCTTTGGGGCCTTGGCCCCATTGTGCTACAATGTGCTCCAAAAAGGAGATCCATGGAGTATCGATACATTGGGCAAAGCGGCCTGCGAGTTACCTCCATCTGCCTTGGTACCATGACCTTTGGCTCTACCACGCCAAAAGAGGAGGCTTTTCAGATCCTGGACTATGCCTATGATTTTGGGATCAACTTTTACGATACCGCCGAGCTCTATCCCGTGCCACCCGATAGCAAGTGGGCGGGGGAGACTGAAAAAATAGTGGGCGAGTGGCTAAAAAGCAAGCCCAGAGACTCTATCATTTTGGCTACCAAGGTGGCCGGAGCTGCCAGCGGCTGGTTCGTCCCACCCATTCGCCATGGTCTTACGGCAATGGATCGATTTCATATCAAACGAGCAATTGAGGGGTCGCTCAGACGCCTTGGCACCGACTATATAGATTTGTATCAAATGCACTGGCCAGACGAGGTGGTGCCAATAGAAGAGACGATGCGAGCTTTTGACGAGCTGGTGCAAGAGGGTAAGGTGCGCTATATCGGCACCTCCAACGACACCGCCTATGGCCTCACCAAAGCCAACATGGTGGCCAAATATGAAGGGCTCTCTCGCTTCGAGTCTATCCAAAACAACTTCAGCCTCCTCAATCCCCGCTTTTTCGACGAGCTCGAAAAGGTGTGTCGTAAGGAGAAAGTGAGCTTATTGCCCTACTCGCCAATAGCCGGTGGGATCCTCAGCGGCAAGTACAATCAAGAGTTTGTGCCAGAAGATGCGAGGTTCTCGATCTATCTCAAGTATCCTGTAAAGCGGGTACGAGAGCATGCCAAGCGCTTTTTCAACGATAAAACCCTTGCGATGACGGCCGAATTTTTGCAGATCGCCAAAAAGTATGGCCTCCATCCGGTTACCTTGGCCGTAGCCTATAGCAAACATTTCGATTTTGTCGCTTCTACTATAATAGGTGCGAGAAAAGCGGATCAGCTGGATGCCTCTTTGGCGGCTATGGATGTGCAACTCGATCGCCCGATACTCAAAGAGCTTACCGCTTTGCAACGCAAGTATTGCTACCCTATGGGATAGGTTTTGGCGAAAAAAATAGCCAAAACCTTGACATTTTTCGCCAATAGTTCTATAATTCTCCCATACTCATGATTAGTATAAAATAAACTAATAGGTGAAAAATGAACTACATCTATTTGCGTTCAAGGAGCGATCGCTACTCCTTGGCACAACAAGAAAAGCATATAAAAGATTATATGCAGCGTCACGGCTACGAGGTGGGGGGTATAGAGATTGAGGTGAGCCCCGATAATAGATCGCTGGAGGAGCGAGAGGAGTTTCGCTCTTTTTTACACTCTTTATCCAAAGGGGATCGGATCTTTGTCTATGATCTTCGTACACTCTCCAAACGCATCGGGGAGCTGATACAAATCCTCAACTGCATCTACAATCACGGCATCACCCTCGTAATTACTAAATATGGTGTCAAAATAGATAAGTTGACGCCTGCTGCGGTATTGGTCTCCTTATTGCATCAGCAAAGAGAGGAGAACAAAAAAGTCCCTGTTCGCAGCGGAAGACCACGGGGGAGTATCTCAAAATCCAAATATGATCGTTATAGAGAGCGTATTATCCAGATGTTAAAGGAGGGGAGTAGTGTGAGTATGATCGCTAAGGAGCTTGGAGTGAGCAGAAGTTCCATTCGAGATTATATCACTTCAAGACAGCTTCGTGAAATCGCTAGAGGTGGGGTGGAGGAGAGTTACCCCGAGGAAATTCCCAAAACTGAATGTAAAATCAATCAAAAAGGATAGATATGGCAAACGCTACAACTGCAAAACAATCCAAAACCAATAGGGCCAAAGAGTATCTCAAAAACTGGATACCCTATCGATATAAAC
The DNA here is from genome assembly GCA_015494715.1 of Campylobacterota bacterium. Taxonomy (GTDB): domain Bacteria; phylum Campylobacterota; class Campylobacteria; order Campylobacterales; family Nitratiruptoraceae; genus Nitratiruptor. The sequence continues at coordinate 174 of WGAT01000003.1, read as the reverse complement.
GCTATATAATGTTTGCGATCGTGACGATCGTAAGCTTGGTGCTGCCCTGGATAAAGATCAACGGCAACCATTTCTTTTTACTCAACTTCGATCATATGCAGCTGCACCTCTTCTTCGTGCGCTTTGATATGCAAGAGCTCTATTTGATGCCGTTTTTGCTGTGGATCCTGTTTT
>WGAT01000002.1 GCA_015494715.1 Campylobacterota bacterium | reverse complement strand
TGAGGACGGTGTTGGCCAAAGCGTAACTGATGGCGTGGGGCAGATGGCTGATGTAGGCTGCGTGCAGATCGTGCTCGCGGGCGTTCATATAGACTAGCTGCATACCGATGCCAACAAAGATATTCTCTGCTCGCTCTTTATGGAGCGTGCCGCTTTTTTCCACGTCACACAGCACCACGATCTTGTCGTAATAGAGCCCTTTGATGGCCGCAAGGGGGCCTGAGTACTCCGTACCGGTCATTGGATGGGCGGCGACGAAATTGGAGCGTATGGAAGAAGGACAGCTTTGTACGATCCGCTCCTTGGTGCTGCCAAGATCGATAATTGTCGTATCCGAAGAGATGTCCGTAAGTTTTTGCAGCGCTTGGATGATCCCCTCTACCGGGATTGCCAAAAAGATGACATCCGCTTTTTTTATCTGATCAAACTCTTCGTACACCTCGTCTACCAATCCTAGTTTGAGGGCCTCTTCTCTATGTTTGGGATTGCGATCATACCCAAAGATATGACTTGCAAGAGCGTGCTCTTTGATATCGAGCGCCAGCGAGCCGCCCATAAGTCCTAGCCCCACGATGCCCACTTTCATATCGATCCCTTTTTTGCCAACTATTATAACGCCAGACGCTTTTAATCAAGATTAATCAAAATATTGGTAAACTAAGTGACAAAACCACTATAAGGTATTCGTATGCTCAAAAGAGTTTCGCTCGTCGCTACGCTTGCGCTTTGCTCCGTTTATGCCGAGCAGATCAAATCGATCCGTTTTGAGGGACTGCTCCATCTCTCTCCCACCATCGCTCAAGAGATGGTGGGATTGGAGCCCGGTAGTGCGCTTGATATGCGAAAAATCGATGAGGCTATTAAAAAATTTTATGCTCAAGGATATTTTGAAGATATTTGGGTAGAAGATAAAGATGGGGAGCTGATTTTTCATTTCAAAGAAAAACCTTTGATAGCTCAGGTGGAAGTGTTAGGCTATTTGGAAAACAAAAAAGAGGAGTTGCCTCTTATTTTGGGATTGAAAAAGGGTGATATCTTCGACGAGCAGGCCGTCCAAAGAGCCAAGGAGAAAATAAAGCAAAAGGCAAGGAGTGAGGGCTATTTTGATACGGTAGTAGAAGTCGATACCCAAAAAGTGGGGGAAAATAGCCTCAAACTCACCTTTGTGGTCAACAAGGGCGAAAAGATCATCATCGACCAGCTCACATTATGCGGGGCCAAAGTCTTTGACAAAGACCAAATAGAAGATGTAATCGCCAACAAAGAACGCAACAAACTCTTTGGATGGATGATAGGTTTTGATAGCGGGGAACTAAAGCTTGACCAGCTCCCGTACGATGCGGCGAGGATCAAAAATCTCTATCTGACCAAAGGGTATCTTGACGTTCAGGTGAGCGATCCGTTGCTTCGAGCCGATTTTGATATCTACAGGGCCAAACTGCGCTATCATATCCAAGAGGGTAAGCCCTACAAGGTCAGCAGCGTAGATATCGAGCTGCTTGCGCCGGTGATGGACAAAAAAAGGCTCTTAGAAGAGATAGGTCTCCAGCCCGGTAAACGCTTCAATATAGAAAAGATGCGAAAGGATATCAAACGCCTTCGCCGCCTCTTGGCCGATAAAGGGTATGCGTATGTGCGCATCGTGCCAGATTACATCAAAGACGAAAAACACCACACCGTCAAGATCCGCTACCTTATCGATCCGGGCCAAAAGGTCTACATCCACAACGTTATCATATCGGGCAACCAGCGTACTTTGGATCGGGTCATTAGGAGAGAGGTCTATCTGGCTCCGGGGGATGTATACAGCTATACCGATTTGGTGGAGTCTAAAAACGCTTTACGGCGTACAGGCTTTTTTTCCGATGTGCGTATAGAAGAGCGGCGCGTTGGCCCCAATCAACTCGATCTTTTGGTCAATGTCAAGGAGATGCCAACGGGCAGTATTATGATAGGGGGAGGATACAGCTCCTATGAGGGTTTTATCATCAATGCCAGCATTAACGACAAAAATATCTTTGGAAGCGGGATTAACGGCAATTTTCAGATCGATTTCTCCTCCAAATCCTTGCGTTTTAACCTAGGCATCCAAAATCCGAGGGTTTTTGATAGTGATTATAGCCTAGGCTTGAACGCCTACAATTCACGATTTGAGTACTACGACTATACGCAAGACCGCAAAGGGGCGTCACTGAGCGTGGGGCACCGCTTTAACAGACATCTCTCCGGCAGTCTTACCTACGCCTACGAACAAAATGAGCTCACCGATGTCAATTACGATAATGTCTATTTTCAAGAGGGCAAATATACCAAAAGCGCTCTGATTCCGGCTCTTAGCTTTGATAACACCGACGATTACTACATTCCACGACACGGCATAGCGGCATACGCTTCTATGGAGTACGCCGGAATTGGAGGAGATGAGAAATATATCAAAAGCTACCTCAAAGCCGCCTACTACTACGGGTTGGAGGATATGATAGATTATGATCTTATCCTCAGGCTCAAGGGTCGGGTAGGATATATCTATGACAATGGCTATTTGCCCGTTTTTGAAAAATTTTATCTAGGCGGTCTTCGCTCCCTTCGAGGCTACCAAACCGCCTCTTTATCTCCAAAAGATGAGGAGGGTAGACTCATTGGGGGCAAGTATATGTTCTCCACTTCGCTAGAGGCCAGCATCCCTATGATGAGCAACAATCCAAATATGCGCCTGACGTTCTTTATCGATTACGGCGGAGTCGGGGAAGAGAGCTTTAGCGAGATTACTCGAAGCGGTGCGGGTATGGCGCTAGAGTGGATCAGTCCCATGGGACCGCTCCAGCTCGTTTTTGCTAAGGCTCTCAACGCCAAAAGCGATGACAGGACTTCAGATTTTGAGTTTAGTATCGGTTCGAGGTTTTAAACAAGATTGCAAAGCTCTCAGGCTTTTCTAAAGTCTTGATCTCCTCTTTGGCTAGATAAAAGGGGTGCTCGCTGAGGATACTGAGCGCCTTGTTGGCGTATGAGATCGTAAAATCTGGACAGCTGAGGTCTTTATTGAGCACTTCTGCCAAGCTCAGAATGAAACTTAGCCAGTTGATCGTTTTGGTCGAGGGGAGCAGGGGCGCTAGGCTTTTGAGGTGAGCCTTTGAGGGCAGCTTTTTTTTATGGAAGCGTACCAGTGTAGAAATGGTAGCTATCTGCTCGTGTGTGACTCCATACTCCAGGTCGCTTAGGATAATATAGGAGCTGTGCTTGTGATGGTCGTAAAAATCGATCTTGACGCCAAGATTGACCAGTTTGGCGGCTATGAGCAGATTTTCTTTATGCTCTTGTTTGGGATCAAAATGAGGATAGAGCACATCATATATTTTGGAGGAGAAGCGGTACAGACATTTGGCAATGGACTCTTGCGTGCAAAATCGGTCCATCAAGCTTTTGACGCTTGGCTGAAAATTGGCCGGAAAGCGGTATGCGCTGTTTCGCAGTAGGTCTTTTAAAAAAGTTCCCTCTCGTACCCCTACGCCGCTCGTTATAACCCTTTTGGCGCCGATATGGCGTACCATCTCTCGAAAGATCAGGGCTCCTTCTTTAATCGTATCGTAGCGGTCTTTTTTGATATGAAATTTTTTTAGGCTTTTAATCGGAGCGCTGATGATTTTGTCGATGAATTTTTTTTCTTTGTCAAACTCGTAGGTAAAGGCGTGGAGTTTTGGCAACGGGTAGTCGTTTTTGGCCATAATGGCTTTGGAGAGGGCTCGGATCGTTCCTCCTATGCCAATGGCCAGCTTTGCGGTGAAATGGGGCGGTACACGCTCTAGCTCCTCGTGAATATAGCCAATCGCCTCTTTGATGTTTGCTTTTTTGTCAAAAAAGAGCTCTTTGAGGCGTACGGTTCCAAGATCAAGAGAGATGGCGTCTACCACCCGCTTGTTTTGGATAAGGGCCAGTTCGGTGGAGCCGCCGCCTATATCGATGGTAATGCCCGTACGAATTGGCAAGAGATTTGCCGCCGCGATTCCGCCTAAGAGCGCTTCGGTTTTGCCGTCGATCACTTTGATGTGAAGCCCTAGCTCCCTTTTGACCCGCCCTAAAAACGCCTCTTTATTGGGAGCGTCCCGTACGGCCGAGGTAGCCACACAGAGGATTTTACGCGCTTTGTAGCTTTTGGCGATATGTAAAAACTCTCGCAATGCTGCCAAGGCCCTTTGCATTGCCGGCTCTTGAAGTATGCCGCCGTGTTCGTATGCCCCCTCGCTGATTCTCACGCGGCTTTTGGTCTCATTGAGCAGATAAAAGCCATATCGGCTCGTACGTTCTACCACGATCATACGAGCCGAGTTTGAGCCGATATCGATGACGGCCACCCGTTTGGCCATCAATCCTCTTCTTGAATAATCTGCTGATATTTATATTTGAGTTCGGCTATGGTCTCCACATTATCCGGATCTGGTACGATGCAATCGACTGGACAGACGGCCACACAAGCGGGTTCATCATAAAATCCCACACACTCTGTACATCGGTCGGGATCGATGATATAGATAGGATCCCCCTCCTCGATCGCTTGTGTAGGACACTCCTCTCTACACGCATCGCAAGCTATACACTCTTCGGTTATCATTAAAGACATTTGTCCCCCTCAAAAAATGTTTGAAACGATTTATAACCCAATATAGCTTAAATAAACTTTAAATATCACCCGAGAGGGCAGGCGAGTTTGTCTGGAATGAAGAGTGTGGCGATAGCCCCTGGAGCCTCTTTACGATTTTTGATCCAAATCTTTGCCCCCATAGCGTCCGCCGCGCTCTTTGCCAAAAAAAGCCCCAGTCCCACCCCGCTTTTGTCGCCAGCTCTTTTGAAAGGGGCGAAAAGATCGATCGTCTCATCTATGCCGGGTCCTTCGTCTATGACCTCTATCTTGATGCCTCCAAACACCGGCATAGTGCGTAGGGTGATGGTACCCTCGGGTTTGGTAAATTTGATGGCATTTTGGACGAAATTTTGGATAATGTGGTTGAGCAGCGTTGGCTGGATGGTAGCGCAGTAGCTTGCGGGTTTAAAGTCCGTGACGATTCTTTTATTCTCATTTTTTGCCAAAAGCTCATAATTGGCGCTTTTTTGACGCAGATACTCTATCAGATCCATCTGTACCGGAGGCTCAAACTGGTCGCTCTCTTGGCGGCCGATTTTGAGTACGTTTTCGATCATTTTGTTCATCTCGTTGATCGTCTGGATATTGAGTTTGATGGTTTGGATGTACTCCTCGGGACTTCGTTGTTTGATCAGTGTCACCTCGTTTTTGAGCTTCATCACCGCAAGCGGGGTTTTGAGCTCGTGGGCAATGCCAATAAAGAGCTCCTTTTGGTATTTGATAAACGTTTGGATGCGGTTGATAAGCATATTGATCGACTCCCCTAGGGGCTGGAATTCATAGGGGAGATTTTTGAGTTTTATGGGTTTGAGCATATTTTCGTTCATCGAAGAGAGTTTTTTGGTCAGGTTGGTGATGTAGCGCGTGAGGTAGTTTGAGAGCAGTGCGGCGTAAAAGATGATAAACAAAAAAGCTAAGATATTGGTAAAAACGATGATGCGATAGAGCTTGGACATAAGCTGATGGAGCGAGGTTATATCTTTGGTAATTTTTAAAAAGGTCTGCTCTTGGAAATCGTACGGGTAGTACAGCACCATATAGGTTCGGTGGTCTTTGGGATCTTCGTAGGTAACAAAAGTGATATCGTCGATATTTGGCGGTTTTTTTTGGATTTGGATAGAGATATTGAGGGTTTTTTTCAAAAAAGAGCTATCAATCCTTTGACCGGAGTGGTAGTTTTTGGATGTAGCTTGGATATATTTGGCCTGTTTGAGAAGCTGGTCTTCAATCTCGTGATAGAGCGAGGTGGAAATGGCTTTGTAAATGACGAGAGAAAAAAGAGCGATCAGGATAGCCGAGGCTATCGCCAATCGGATAAGAAGTTTGGTTCTTAGGCTTTGCGAGGATAGCAAAATCTATATCCCCGTCTGCGGACGGTCTCGATGGTCTGGATGCCAAGGGGCTTGTCCAGCTTTTGACGAATCTGATTAATAGCCACTTCGATGACGTTTGGAGTGACGAGCTCCGGCTCTTCCCAAATGGCGTCTAGAAGCTGTTCTTTCGAGACGATTTGATCTTTGTGGCGGGCAAGGTGGGTTAGGACCTCAAAGGGTTTTCCTTTGAGCTCTATCTCTTTGTCTTTGTAGAGGATCTTCTCTTCTTCGGGATTGATGATGAGTTCTTTGATCTCGATAATGGAGCTGCCGCCAAATCGAAGTCTTGCTTCAATTCTTGCTACGAGTACATCAAAATCAAATGGTTTTCGGATATAGTCGTCCGCTCCGGCTTGCAACGCCTCGATCTCGCTCTCTTTGTCGTCACGAGCCGAGAGGACGATCACGATGGTTTTGGGATTTTCTTGTTTGACCTGTGTCACAAGCTCGAGTCCGCTGCCATCTGGCAACATCCAGTCCACGAGGATGAGGTCATAGTTTCGAATATCAAGATAGTATTGTGCGTCTTTGAGTGATTCGCTGATATCGCTTTGGTAGCCAAATTCTTTAAGCCCTTCGGCAAGAGTCCTGTTGAGTGTCACTTCATCTTCGACTATGAGGATTCGCATACATCCGCCCCTTCTAATTTTTTAAAAAGTATTAAAATTATAGCACAATTTTAGCTTGATTTAAACAAATTTTTAGCTTAATTTAAAATTTTTTTTAGTCAAATTTAAGCGTTAGACTCACCGAGGGGGTGGCGTCGGAGAGAATTTGGGGTTTGGTGATGCGCAAAGTACCCTTTTTGATGGCGGGAAAGTTTTTGTGTAAAAGGTGGAGCGTATCCAAAAGCGCCTCTTCCAAAAGCTTGAACTTTTTTTGTTGGATGTTGGTCTTGATGAGCCAAGCCGCTTTGGCGTAGTCGATGTATCCTTTGTCGGAGTAGTCGTACCAAAGGGTAGCGTGGGCCAGTACCTTTTGGGCGATGGATCGCTCTTTGGGCAAGATACCAATGACTGCGTAAAATTCGATTTGTTCGATATCGATCCTATACTCCATTGGCTACCTTGTGCTCTTGGCCTGTGATGAGGCGTTTGATGTTGGGCAGATGTTTGTAAAAAATAATGAAAGCGAGCAGCAAAAGCGGGGCGTGGGAGCGTACATAAGGGAGCTCTGGATGAATGATAAAGCTTGCGATCACCACCGCCGCCAAGCCGCTCAAAGAGGCCAAAGAGGAGATTTTGGTCGTTTTGGCCACGATGGCCCAGACCGCTATACCTATGAGCGTTTCGATCGGTAAGAGTACGAGCAGTACGCCCATCCCGGTCGCCACGCCCTTGCCCCCTTCAAATTTTAAAAAGGGGCTGTAGCAATGACCCAGCACTACCATAATACCCACCATCCACCATACCGCCGGAGGAAAACCTAAAAGTTTGGCCAAAAGGACTAGCACGGCTCCTTTGAGCGCATCAAAAACGACGGTGGCGATAGCCAGTTTTTTGGCTAATTTGGGGTCTTTTTCCTTGACGACCCGAAGCACGTTGGTAGCGCCTATGCTTTTGGAGCCTTTTTGCTTGATATCGACTTTTGCGAAGATTTTGGCCAAAATATAGCCAAAAGGGATACCGCCTATGAGATAGGCCCCGATGTAAAACAGCACGTTGGGATTACTCAAAAAATCCATGGATTGCCTTTAATTTTGGTACTCGGCGATCAAAGCCATATGATCTGCTTGACGACGATTTTTGATTTGAACTATTCAGTGTATAATTTTAGCTAAAATTAGCTAAACGGCTACTACAAGGAGCGGCATTTGAGTGACATTCAGAGTATACAACAAAAAATCAAGGAGCTAAAAGAGAGGCTTGGCGTGACGATCGTTGCCCACTATTACCAAAAGGATGAGGTGTTTGAGGTGGCCGATCTCACCGGTGATAGTTTAGAATTGGCTAAAAGGGCGAAGGAGAGCCCAAACGAGTGGATTCTTTTTTGTGGCGTAGGCTTTATGGGCCAAAGTGTGAAGATCTTGGCTCCTAATAAGCGGGTGGTTATGCCAAAGATCGCTTGTTGCGCGATGGCCCGAATGATCGATAGCACCTATTTCGACCAATCCGTCGAAGCGATGGAGAGGGCCGGCATCGAAAAAGAGGATATTTTGCCCATCACCTACATCAACAGCGGCGCCGAGGTCAAAGCCAAAGTGGGGCAGATGGGCGGGGCGGTCTGTACGAGCTCCAGTGCCGTTAAAATCATACAAAAGGCACTCCAAAGCGGTAAAAAAATCCTTTTCGTGCCCGATCGCTGTCTTGGTCAAAACGTGGCTTGCCAGATGGGGCTCAAAAGTGCCGTGATCGGTATAGACGAGCCCCAAAAGATCAAAGAGGCCGATATCGTCTGTTATAACGGCTTTTGCTCGGTGCACCAGCTCTTTACCCTCAAAGACGTTGAGTTTTTCCGCAAGCGCTACCCGGGTATCAAAATAGCCGTCCATCCAGAGTGCGATCCGAGCGTGTGCGAAGCTGCCGATTTCGTAGGCTCGACCAGCCAGATTATCAAGTATGTCCAAACTCTTCCGCCCGAGCAGAAGGTGGCCGTGGGGACGGAATACAATCTCGTCCATCGCCTCCGGCCCGCCAACACCTATGTGCTCTCATCTACCAAGCCCGAGTGTCCGACAATGAACGAGACGAGTTTGGAAGATGTGCTTGATGTTTTACAAGGAATTGAGAAAGGGGCCCCTTTGAATGAGATTTTTGTGGACGAGCAGACGATCAAGTGGGCTAAAGTAGCGTTAGAGCGTATGTTTGAGTATGTGGAGGGATAGATGGAAGCAATGGATTTAATGGATTTTATGAAAAGGGCATTGGCCGAGGATGTGGGGAGGGGGGATCTGTTTGCAAGAGTGGCCCAGCCCAAAAAGGCGGCGGGCAAGATCGTGGCCAAATCTGACGGAGTCTTGGCGGGCGTACCCTATGCGGATGCGTTGGCCGCCTTGCTTGGGTTTGATATCGTATGGGAAAAAGGAGATGGTGAAGAGTTTGATACAGGGCAGACGATTGCAAGGGTATTTGGCGATTCGGTGACGCTACTCAAAGCCGAGCGGACGCTGCTAAATACCATTCTCCACGCCTCCTCCATTGCCACTAGAGCCAAAGCTTTCGTCCAAGCCGCAGGCGAAAAGATCAAAGTGCTCGATACCAGAAAGACAAGACCGCATCTAAGGGAGTTTGAAAAGTATGCGGCGCGCGTGGGCGGCGTAGTCAATCACCGCTTTGGATTGGATGATTGTTTGATGCTCAAAGATACTCATCTTAGTACCCTTGACGAGCCCCTTGACAAATTTATCCAAAAAGCCAGAGCCAAAATCCCGTTTACCGCCAAAATCGAGATAGAGTGCGAGGATGTGGAGATGGCCAAAGAGGCGATGGAAGCGGGAGCCGATATAGTGATGTGCGACAATATGGAGCTAGAAGATATCAAAAAAGTGGTAGAGTACCGCAACGAAAATTATCCAAGAGTACTCATTGAAGCGAGCGGTAATATTACACTTGAGACCATTGCCCAGTATGCAAACACGGGCGTGGATGCGCTCAGCAGCGGCAGCATCGTCCATCAAGCCACATGGCCCGATATCTCGATGAAGATCGAAGCGTAATGCAAGAGGCGATTACACAAGCGATCCAAAAGATAAAAGAGGCGCGATATATCGCACTCCTTACGCACATCGATCCCGATGCCGATACGCTAGGCAGCGCCCTTGGGCTTTATCACTCCCTTTTAGGTCTGAGTAAAAGGGCAAGTTTGGTCAACACCACCAAACTGCCTTACAATCTAGACTTTTTGCCCGGTATCAAGAAGATAAAAAAGGAGCCGCCCAAGCGTTGCGATTTGATGATAAGTTTTGATTGCGGCAGCTTTGATAGGCTGGGGATCGAGAAAAAAGAGGCTTTTTTGATCAATATCGACCATCACCGAAGCAACACGATGTATGGCGATATCAATATTGTCGACCCGACCGCCGCGGCTACGGGCGAGGTGGTGTATGCTCTTTTGGAAAAGGGCGGTATGCCCATCCCCAAAGAGTCGGCCATATCTTTATATACGGCTCTTGTGGACGATACGGGCTTTTTCCAATATGAGGGCGTAGGGGCTAAAACTTTTGAGCTGGCCAAGAAATTGTGTGCAAGGGGAGCGAGTCCGGAGTGGGTGGCTAGGATGCTCAAAATGCGAGAGCCTTTGAGCAAACTGCGCCTTTTGCCGCTGGTACTGCAGACCCTAACGCTGCATTTAAATGCCAAAGTCGCCTCTTTGCGTATGACTCGGCATATGCTGGCCCAAACGGGTGCAACCAAAGAGATGGGCGAGGATGCTTTGCATATGGCCAGAAATTTGGCCACCGTGGAGGTGGCGCTGTTGTTAAGAGAAGAAGAGGATGGGCGTATCAAGGTCTCTATGCGCTCTAAAGAGCGGGTCGATGTGGGTAAAATTGCCGTGGCTTTTGGCGGTGGCGGACATAAAAGGGCGGCCGGATTTGTAAGCGATTTACACGATTTTGATAGAGTGCTGCATTTACTTTTAGAGGCTATCAAAAAGGAGATGGAGTGAGAAAAAAGAGTAAAAAGGGTCTGTATTTGGCAATTGGCGGAGTACTTGGCGTTGCGGCGCTTGGGTATTTTATTTTCACCTCGGAAGCCTTTGAGAGAGAAAAACCAAAGATTGCGATACAGGATAAAATTTATTGGAACCTCAAAAAACCTTTACAGGTGACTCTTACGGACAACTCCGGTATTAAATCGTATCAAGTGGTCATGAGCGACGGCAAAAAAAGAGAGACGATCGATACCGCCACTCTCTCCAATCCCCTCAAAAAGATCGAGATCGCCATTAAACAGCCGGCTACTTTGGAATTTCCCCAAAACAGAGCGACTTTGAGCATCAAAGTACAAGATAAAAGCTTTTGGAACTACTTTTTAGGCAATCGCTCCCATAAAGATGTACAAATAATCATCGATCGTCAAAAACCCGATCTTTTCATTGTGAGCAATTCGTACTCCATTACCAAAGGCGGCAGCGCCCTTGCGGTCTTTCACTGCACGGATGATAATTTGGATAGATTTTTTATCAAGACCAATTTTGGAAAGAAATTTTTGGCGCAACCCTTTTATAAAAAGGGCTACTATGTGGCGTTAATCGCTTGGCCAATTACCCAAGATAGCTTTCGAGCCGATATCGTAGCCTTTGACAAAGCGGGCAACAAGAGCAGGGCCCATATACCTTTGTATCTCAAAAATCGCAGCTATAAAAAGAGCGTCATCCATTTGACCGAGAGCTTTTTAAAAGGCAAAGTGGAGAGTTTGGCCGAGGAGTATCCAGAGACCAAAGGGATGAGCCCTTTGGAGAAGTTTAAGTTTGTCAACGAAACGCTGCGCAAGAAAAACGAGGAGCTGATCCATCGCTTAAGCTCCAAAGTGCCCCAAGAGCGGATAAGCGATTTTGACATTCGGCCTTTTTATCCTCTTAAAAACGCCGCTCCCGTAGCGAGCTTTGGCGATCACCGCTTTTACTATTATCAAGGCAAGCTTGTGAGCCAATCGTATCATATGGGATTGGATTTGGCCAGTATCAAACACGCTCCCATCAAAGCGAGCAATCCCGGTCTTGTCGTTTTTGCCAACTACAACGGAATTTACGGCAATATGCCCCTTATCTCCCACGGGCTTGGTCTGTATACTCTGTATGGCCACTGCTCCGCTTTGTTTATAAAAAAAGGGGACAAAGTACGGCGAGACCAAATGATAGCCAAGACGGGGAGGACGGGGCTAGCCTTGGGCGATCATCTCCATTTTGGCGTCTTGGTCCAAGGCATCGAGGTACGGCCGGCGGAGTGGATGGATAAAAAATGGATTAAAGATCATATCACTACCATTATGAAAGAGGCCAAAAAAGTAATAGACACCGAGTAAGAATTTTGTTACAATGGGTAGTTATTGTAAAGGATGGCCTATGAAACAGCGAACTATTGCAAAAAGCGTAGATCTTGTAGGTATCGGATTGCACAAAGGCGTGCCGGTACAGATGAGATTGGAGCCTTTGCCAAAAAACAGCGGAATAGTTTTTTACAGAAAAGATAAAAATGTCAAAATCCCCCTCTCTCCCAAAAATGTAATAGATACGAGAATGGCTACGGTCATCGGTAAAGAGGGGGTAAGCGTCTCAACGATCGAGCATCTTATGAGTGCGGTATACAGCTATGGGATAGACAATTTGCTCATCGTCCTCGATAACGATGAGGTCCCAATAATGGATGGAAGCGCAATTGCGTACTGTATGCTTTTAGACGAAGCGTGTCTTCGTATTCAAAACGCTCCAAAAAAGATCTTGAAAATCAAAAAAGAGATCAAAGTCCAAGAGAAAGATAAATACGCTCTACTTCGTCCATCGGATGGTTTTGCTCTTGATTTTACCATCGATTTTGATCATCCGGCCATTGGCACGCAGCGGTATCGTTTCGATTTTGAGATAAATGCATATGTTGAAGAGATCGCAAGAGCGAGAACTTTTGGATTTTTACATCAGGTGCAGTATCTGCGAAGTCAAGGATTGGCTTTGGGCGGCAGTTTGGATAACGCCATCGTGTTGGATGAGAAGCGTATTTTAAATCCGGAGGGATTGCGGTTTGAGGATGAATTCGTACGCCATAAGATTTTAGACGCCATCGGGGATCTTTCGCTTCTTGGTATGGCGCTCATGGGTGAATATGAGGCCTTTGCGGCAAGCCATCATCTAAACCATCTGCTGACGCAAAAAGTGCTCGCCGATGCGCAAAATTATGAGATCATTCAAGTAGAGCCAAAAACGACAAAGGGGTATATGATTGGGGCAGCCTACGCAAAAGAGTAGGGTCGATCTTGCCCTCATCGCCCTTTCCTCCCCCCTGTCGGTGGGGATATATCAAGAGGGTCGACTGATACAAAAGATCCAAACGATGCAAAAAACGAGCGAGGCTCTCCCTGAAATTTTCAAAGATATTTTGGCCAGGTATGATGTGCGGCGTGTCTATTTTGCCAAAGGTCCGGGCAGTTTTATGTCCATTAAGCTCGTCTATATCTTTTTAAAGACATTGCAAATAGCCAAAGGGATCGAGCTTTTTGGCTGCGAAGCGTTTGCTTTTAATCAAGGTGCCCCCATCAAAGCTTTTGGGAATCTCTACTTTGTCAAAGAAAATGGTAAAATTGTGACCCAAAAGTTTGACGTCCCGCCTCGCTCCGAGTTTGTTTTGCCAAAGAGGCTTACAGAATTGGAGTGTAGTGACGATATCTCGCCGCTGTATATCTTGCCGGCAGTAAAGGGTTAAGAGTTGTTAATTAGCGTGCCAGCCACCAGTGCCAATTTGGGTCCAGGATTTGATACGCTGGGACTTGCGTTGGATTTGCGTAATGTCGTGCGTATCAAACGGAGCAAATTTTTTAGCATTTCGATCAAAGGAGAGGGTGCAAACAATCCCCGTATCAAGGGGAACAATATGTTCATCTCCATCTTTAACGAGCACTATCGAAAGCTCACGGGCCATATGGATAAATTTCGCTTTACTTTTATCAATAAGATCCCGCTCTCTCGAGGACTTGGCAGCAGCTCGGCGGTAATCGTAAGCGCAATTGCCGCAGCCTACGCCATGGCCGGAGTCCATATCTCCAAAGAGCGGCTTTTGAATTTGGCGTTGGGCTACGAGCCCCATCCAGACAACATTGCGCCGGCGGTTATGGGAGGATTTACCGTCTCTGCGGTCGAGGCCCACAGGGTCCACAGCCTGAAAAAAGCGATGCCCCCAAGTCTCCAAGCAGTCATCGCCATTCCAAATCGGCCAATCTCCACCCATCACTCCCGCTCCAAACTTCCAAAGCGTTACACCACTTCGGATGTGGTGTACAATGTCTCAAGAAGTTCGCTTCTTACCGCCGCTTTTTTTTCCGAACGGTGGGATATGTTGCGAGTCGCCTCCAAAGATCGTCTCCACCAAGACGTACGGATGCGGGCTTTGCCCGAGCTTTTTGAATTGCAGCGTATCGCTTTGGATAACGGCGCTTTGATGAGTACCCTCTCTGGTAGCGGCTCTACTTTTTTCTCAATGACTTACAAAGAGCATGCCCACGCTTTGGCTCATCTGTTAAAAGAGAAATTTCCAGCGTATCGGATCAAGATACTCGATTTTGATAACGAGGGGCTTGTCGTGGACGAGCGGGGGTGAATTTTTGATTGGCCCTTTTTTTTGATATAATTACCCCTAATGTCAAAGCCGGTAAGAATGTGCATACATTGCAAAACAAGATCATACCAAGAAGACCTCTATAGACTTCAGTGTAAAGAGAAAAGACTCGTCTGGTTTGCAGGAGAGGGTAGAAGTTTTTATATATGCAAATCCTGTCTGGACGATAAGAAATTATCAAAAAGTCTCGCTCGTATCTGCAAGATGGATCCAATTTCGGCTTTGAAAATGTTAAAGGAGATAATTGAGAATGGATAAAGTACGAATCCATGAGATTGCCAACGAACTGGGCCTCAAACCCAAAGACGTATTGGAAAAGGCAAAAGAGCTCGGATACAAGGTAAAAGCCGCTTCCAGTACGGTTACTTTTGAAGAAGCCGAAAAATTGACCGAATATATTATGAACGGCGGGGTCCCTGAGAGTCCAAAGCCCCAGCCGCAAGTGGTAAAAAAACCAAAAGAGACCCAAAAAGCAGAGCAAAAACCAAAAGAAGAGGTAAGCAAGGAGGTTCAGGCCAAACCACAAACGCCCCTCGAAGCTACAGCCAAAACCGCTTCCCCTCATACAAACGATCAAGCCGCCCAAGAGCCACAAAAGCAAGAATCGATAGAAAAAGAGGCTAAAAAAGAAGAGGAAAAGGCTGCCCCAGAGCGTGCGGAGAAAAAATCAAAAAGCGCAAAAAGTAGCGCCGCCGAATCTTTGACTCCCCCTTCTTTGACAAAAAGGAGAGGTCTCGTAATCGTTAAAAAGAAGCGAAAGCCACAACCAGAGCCCGCCCCGGCGCAAAAGGTCGCCAAAAAAGAGCAAGAGAGCGGCGAGGGGCTAGAGCTTAGAAGAAAGAGCAAAAAGGTGAAAAAAAGCGCTCCTGCGACCAAGAAAAACGAGGGTAAACGCATAGAGATTTTAGAAGATAGAAATTTAAGCGAAGTGAGTATGGAGCTTGATAACGAGATGGTTATCTTACCCGACTTTAGCGAAGAGCTAGAAAAAGTTGAGCAAGAGCAAAAAAAAGAGGCGGCCAAAAAAGAGAAAAGAGGCCAGCCAAAAGTGGCGCGCAAAAGTTTTAACATAGAACAACAAGGCATCAGTCGGGGCAAGAAGAAAAAAAGAAAGAAAAAAGAGCAAAAAGTCGCTCAAGAGGTTAAAGTAGTAGAGGTGCCCGAAGAGGTACGGGTGTATGAGTTTGCCGAAAAAGCGGGCAAGAGCGTGGGCGAAGTGATCAAAGTGCTTTTTAATCTTGGGATGATGGCCACCAAAAACGACTTTTTGGACAAGGATACGCTTGAGATTCTGGCCGAGGAGTTTGGACTTGAGATCAAAATAAAAAATGTCCTTGAAGAGCTCGATTATGTACGGGTATACGATAGCGTGGAGGATGACTATTTAGAGGAGCGGCCGCCGGTGATCACGATTATGGGGCATGTGGATCACGGAAAGACCAGTTTGCTCGATTATATCCGACACTCCAAAATAGCCCAAAGGGAGGCTGGCGGCATTACGCAGCATATTGGTGCGTATATGATCGAAAAAGATGGCAAAAGGATTACTTTTATCGATACCCCCGGACACGAGGCTTTTACTCAGATGCGAGCCCGTGGGGCACAAGCGACTGATATAGCCATCATTGTCGTAGCTGCCGACGACGGAGTCAAGCCCCAAACAATTGAAGCGATCAACCACGCCAAAACCGCCGACGTGCCGATGATCGTGGCCATCAACAAAATAGACAAGCCCGACGCAAATCCCGATCTTGTCAAGTCCCAGCTGGCCGAGCTTGGCATCACGCCTACGGAGTGGGGCGGGGAGTATGAGTTTGTGGAAGTGAGCGCCAAAACGGGGCAAGGGGTAGAGGATCTGCTCGATACCATTTTACTGCAAGCCGAGCTTATGGAGCTCAAAGCCAATCCAAAACGAGAGGCCAAAGCCGTGGTGATCGAAAGCTCGTTAGAAAAAGGAAGAGGGCCAGTAGCCACCGTCATCGTCAAAAACGGGACGCTAAAAGTAGGCGACCATGTAGTGTGCGGCGTGGCTTTTGGACGGGTACGGGCTATTGTGGACGATCTTGGCAAGATGGTCAAGGAGCGCCGTCCCAGCGAGCCGGGTATGGTGGTAGGTCTTGATAAGGTGCCGCCTGCCGGGGAAATTTTGGTAGCGGTCAAAGATGCGGAAGAAGCCAGAATGTACGCCGAGCGCAGGGCCGAGTACGAGCGACAAAAAGAGCTTTCAAAAACGACAAAAGTAAGCCTTGAAGAGCTGAGTCAATTGGTCAAAGAAGGACAGCTTAAAAAACTTCCCGTCATCATAAAAGCCGATACCCAAGGGAGCTTGGAGGCGATCAAAGGCAGCCTTGAAAAATTAAAAAACGAAGAGGTCAAAGTCAATATCATCCACTCGGGCGTAGGCGCTATTAGCGAAAGCGACGTGACGCTGGCGGATGCGAGCGAAAATGCCGTCATTTTGGGCTTTGGCGTACGGCCTACGGGCAATGTAAAAGAAAAAGCCAAACAGCTTGGCATAACGATAAAAACCTACTCTATCATTTACGATCTTATTGACGAGGTCAAAGCTTTGCTCAGCGGAATGCTAAGCCCGATCATTAAAGAAGAAACCATCGGTCAAGCGGAAGTACGCGAGATCTTCGTCGTGCCAAAAGTGGGTACCGTTGCTGGATGTATGGTTACGGACGGAGTGATCGAGCGAAACGCTAAGGCAAGGGTGATACGAGACGGAGTAGTCGTATATAATGAGAGCCGTATCGCTTCGCTCAAGCGATTTAAAGAGGATGTCAAAGAGGTCAGTAAAGGGTATGAGTGCGGTATAATGCTTGAAAATTTCAACGATATCAAAGTAGGCGATGTGATCGAAGCCTATAAAGAGATTGAAGAGGCCGCCACGCTATAGGAGAGAAGATGAAAAAAGGACTCAAAGAAAAAAGAGCCGCATCGCTGCTTAGAGAGCTCATCTCCGAGGCGCTTGGTACGCTAGATGATGAGAAACTCAAGGGTTTGACGGTGACTGAGGTGGATGTAAAGCGTGGCATGTACGACGCCGAGGTCTATATAGACAAATCGATCTATTCCCCTCAGGAGCAAAAAGAGATTTTGCGGCATCTCAAGCGAGCTTCGGGAGTGATCCAAGGGTATTGTTTGGAATCGAGCGGATGGTTTAAATGTCCCAAGCTTCATTTCAAATTTGACGAGTCGCTTGAAAATCAGCAAAGAATAGAGGAACTTTTTGAAAAGATAAAGGACGGCAAGTGAGTCTAGAGCAAGAGATTAAAAAGATGGTGGAGAGTTGTGGGGCGAAGCTTTATGATATCGAAACGCTCACCGACAGGGGAAAGACCATCTATCGAGTCACCATTACCCATCCTGAGGGGGTGGATTTGCAAAAGTGCGTCGAGGTCTCCAATCTGGTTTCGCCGCTGCTTGATGTCAATCCTCCCGTAAGGGGTGATTATAACCTTGAAGTAAGCTCGCCCGGAGTGGAGCGTAAACTCAAAAAACCGGAACATTTTCAAAACTCTGTGGGAGAAAAAGTACGCATTACCACGATACAAGGCGATGTTATCGAGGGAGAGTTAAAAAGCGGCGACGCCAAAGAGATTGTGGTACAGACCAAAGAGGGAGAAAAGCGCCTTGGTTTTGACGAGATTGCGGGTGCTAAAACCTATTTTGAATGGTAAATTTTGATGAATTTTATATGCAGGCCTGTTTGGATGAGGCTTGGAAATATCAGTGTCTTACCTACCCTAATCCGGCTGTCGGCGCGGCGGTTTTAAAAGAGGGTCGCCTCCTCTCCATCGCCGCTCATCAACAAGCCGGCGGTCCCCACGCCGAGGTACTGGCTCTCAAAGAGGCCTACTACCGCCTCACAAAAGATTCTGACATTTTACCCATCACGCAAGCCTTACATCTGCACAACTATCTTCAAACCCATGCCCACAACCTTTTTCATGACGCTACATTGTACGTGACCCTTGAGCCTTGTTTTCATTATGGGAAAACGCCTCCTTGCTCGCTGTTGATTAAAAGTTTGGGATTGAGGGAGGTGGTTATTGGCACTCTTGATCCCAATGCCCAGGCGACGGGTGGCGCCGCATATTTACGCCACAACGGCATCAAAGTGCGCGTGGGGGTATTGGAGCGGCAGTGCCAAGAGCTGATAGAGCCTTTTGTCAAATGGAGTAACGGGAGCTTCGTTTTATTTAAATACGCCCAGACTTTTAACGGGGTGGTCAAAGGGGGCATCATTAGCTCCCAAGCTTCTAGAGAGTATGTGCATGCTTTGCGTGATCGTATCGACTTGCTGGTTATAGGCGGGAATACGGTGCGCATCGATAGACCTATATTAGACGCAAGACTCGTAGGCGGACGGGCGCCCAATGTACTGATCTATTCCAAAAAGAAAAAGTTTAGCGACAATATCCCCCTCTTTGGCATCGGGGGACGCCGCGTCTATATAGAGGATTCCTTAGAAAGAGTAGCCCAGTACTCTTTTGTTATGATTGAGGGGGGCGAGGGGATGCTTCGCGCCACGAAAATGATGGTAGACTGGTATTTGCAGTTTGTGGCACCTAAATGCCGGGCGTTGGAAAATTATAGATGTGACAAAAAAATAGAGTTTTTGCATACTCGAAAGATTGATAGAGATTTGATGATTTGGAGCCAAAATGGATAGACAAAAAAAAATCGTTTCTATGTTTGACGAAATTGCCAAAAGTTACGATCTGGCCAATAGGGTGCTTAGTTTTGGAAGCGATATCGTATGGCGTAGGCGAGCTTGCGAAATGGCGTACGATCTGTATGGTAAAAAGGAGATATCCCAAATTACCGATGTGGCTTGCGGGACCGGGGATATGCTGGGATTTTGGGAAAAGATGGCGGCCAAAAAAGGAATCGAGGTCAAAAACTATGTGGGCGTGGATCCCTCACACGGGATGTTGGAAGTGGCCAAAGAGAAATTTCCCCATTTTCACTATATCCAAGCCTATGCGCAAGAGCTTCCTTTGCCAGATGAGAGCAGCGAGTTTTTAAGTATAACCTACGGCATACGCAATGTGGTAGAAAGAGAAGCGGCGATAAAAGAGTTTGCCAGAGTGCTTAAACCCGGCGGCATTCTAGTCATCTTGGAATTTACCAAAAAAGAGCGTTTTGGCGTAGTAGATAAGGCGGCGCAGTGGTATATGAAACGGCTGCTTCCGCACATCGGCGGTGCGGTCTCTGGCAACAAAGAGGCGTATGAGTATTTGCCAAACTCCATCGACAACTTTTTAACGACTAAGCAGTTGGTGCAAGAGCTTGAAAAAGGAGGGTTGCAAATCCAAAAAATACGCTCTTTTTCTTTTGGCATCTCTACGCTCTTTATCGCTCAAAAAAAGTAATTGATGCAAAGTTATATCAGAAAGTTAAAGCGCCAAACCTTTCTTTTTTTTCTCCCTTTGGCTCTGGCTTTCTTTCTCTTCTTGGGCTATTATGTCTATACCACCTATATACACTATCAAAAAAGTCTTTATTTGGAGCAATCCATACGCTATGTGCAAATAGCCGTCGATGTGGTAAAAAATCTCCAAAGGGAGCGGGGACTCTCCGTCGCTTGTGAGGAGCAAGGCGCTTTTTGTAGATTTTTGAGTACCCAAAGAAAGCATACGGACGAGGTCGTAGAGCGCTATAAAGATTTTTTGTTTACCTATACTTTTCCCCCCATATGGCAAAAGCAGTTCCAAACGATTATAGACGGGCTGGCCCAGTTACCCCAGCTACGCACGCAAGTGGATAAAAAAAAAGCAAAGCCTTTGGAGGTTTTGCACGCCTATGATCGTATTATCCACGCTTTCATAGACTCCGTCTCCATTTTGGAGCAGCGTTTTATTGATAACGAGTTTTTTCAAATACTCCTCTCCTTTGAGAAAATTTTGCAATATACCGAGCTCAACGCCAAAGAGCGGGCTTTGATTACGCTTTTGCTCCAGCAGCGCCATCCAGACAAGAAAATCTATCAAGAGGCGGTGGGCGTTTACTTGCAAGAGCAGACGCAAAGAGAGCTTTTACAAAAGATTATGCCCCCGGTCGTGCGTATCTTTTTTTACGATTATATCCCCCCATCGCTAGAAAAAAAGATAGAGGATATCAAAACGAGGATCTTGCAATCAAAGCAGTTTGATCTTTTGAGTACGCAAGAGTGGTGGAAACTCCAAACTACCTATATCAATCGTCTTTTTGCTACGCAAAAAGGGATTTTACAGCTTATTTGGCGCAAAAAAGAGCATCTCAAGGATAAAACCTTTTGGGTATTTGTGGCAAGTTCGGCTTCGTGGCTTATGACTTTGATAGGATTTTTGCTCTTTATGCGATGGTACGATACCCATTTTGAAAAGGTGGAGCAAGCCATCGCCGATATGGAGTTTGAAACGAAACTCTTTCAAGTTTTTGCCCAATTTAGCGAGACGCTGCTTTTTGTACAAGATACCAAGACCTTGATTAATACCTTGATGGTTTTGGTGGATAAGATGAACGTCTTTGATTTTTTGATTTTGCTGGAGTGCTCCACCAAAGAGATTATCGCTACTCGGCATATTTTGGCCAACAGCATCAAACGCTTTTGGCCAAAGAGTTTGGATACCTATATCGAGCAGGCCGTAGAAAGCCGTACCGTCGTGGTGGTACACGGCCCTTTTGACGATCCTTTATTGAAAAAGACGCAACGGCTTGTGATTGTACCTATCTTGCATCAGCAAAAGTGTGCATATTTGCTCATACTCTCTCGACGGGGTGCCCTACACCCGGCAGTCGTGGAGATTTTGCAAAAGATGGCCGAATATTTCGACCAATCCTTACGTCATATCGAGTATTTGAAAAAGGAGAAAAAACTGCAAAAAAGATTGGCTCTTTTGAGTCAGGCTTTTGAGAGTCAAGAGGCGATTGCCATTACCGATAAATTCGGCAATATTTTAAAGGTCAATAAAGCTTTTGAGGAGATTACGGGATATAAAGAGAGCGAGGTACTGGGTAAAAATCCATCGATTCTTAAATCGGGCAAGCACGACAAAGCCTTTTACCAACAGATGTGGGACGAGATCAAAAAGCGAGGATTTTGGAAAGGGGAGATCTACAACCGCAAAAAGGACGGCACCATCTATCCAGAGATTCTCTCCATTACCGCCGTCAAGGACGATAAAGGGGAGATTCAAAATTTCGTCTCCCACTTTTTTGATATCTCCGATGTGAAAAAGGTCCAAGAAGAGCTTCGCAAACGAGCGGAACTTGATCTGTTGACCGAGCTTTTTAATAGAAAAAAGCTTTTAGAGGAGCTTCGGGTACTTTTTGGCGTCTTGAAAAAAGAGGGGACTTTGGGAGCCTTTTTCTTTATTGATCTTGATAATTTCAAATATGTAAACGACTCTTACGGGCACGATATAGGGGATAAGGTTTTAATGGAGGTGGCCAAGCGGCTCAAAAGCTTGGAAGGACCCAGCGATATGAGCGCTCGCATAGCCGGGGACGAGTTTGCTTTGGTTTTGGGGGATTTGGGCAAAGACGAGCAAATAGCCATCCATAAATCCTCTTTGATGGCTCAGCGTCTTATTAATATTTGTAGCGAGCCCGTCGTTATCGACGGGCAGGAGATCGAGATCACCTATTCCGTAGGCATCGCCCTCTTCCCCAAAGAGTTTGAACATGTAGATGAGGTCATCAATGCGGCCGATATCGCTATGTACAGCTCCAAAAAGAGCGGTAAAAACACCTTTTGTTTTTACAACAAAGCCCTTGACATTGAGTCCAAGCAGTTTTTGGTCATGAAGCAAAGGATCGAAGAGGGAATGGCCAACGGGGAGTTTGAGCTCTTTTTTCAACCGAAGCTGAGGCTTTTGGATACGAAAGTGGTCTCTTTTGAGGGATTGATGCGCTGGCGGCACGATGGGCAAGTTTTGACCCCAGACCACTTTTTGTCCTACACCAAAGGCAACAGGCTTTTATACTCTTTGAGCGATATCGCTTTGCGTCACGCTTTTGATATGATAGAAAAAGTTAAGGAGAAAAAGATCAAAGTAGCTATCAATCTTGACGCAAGTCAAATCGTCAATCAGCACTATATAGATCAATTTTTGGATAAAATAGCCTCTTTTTCCCATCCAGAACTTTTAATTGTCGAGATAACCGAAGACTCCCTTGTGGAGAATATCACAAAGTATCTTGAGCTCAACAGCGCCTTAAAAGAGTTGGGCGTGGCGGTGGCGATCGACGATTTTGGGGTAGGATACTCCTCCTTGAGCTACTTGCGGGAGTTTAGGGTAGATGAGCTCAAGATTGATAAGAGTTTTATCCTCAATCTTTTTGAGAATAAAAACGATCAATTGGTTGCCAAAATTATAGAGATATCAAAAATTTATGAGATCAAGGTGACGGCGGAGGGGGTTGAAAACGCCAAGGCGGTGGAATTTTTAAAAGAGCACGGCTGCGATTATGTCCAAGGCTTTTACTTCTCCCGTCCTTTACCCCGGCAAAAAGCTTTGGAGATGGTGCAGTGAGAAAAACGAAGCGATTGAGCGTCAGCGAGCTGAATGAGCAG
>WGAT01000001.1 GCA_015494715.1 Campylobacterota bacterium | reverse complement strand
CAGTCGGCCGTATTGGTGAAGCAGTAGATAAAGATCGAGAGGCTACTATCCTCAAACTCATCGAAATTGACCAGCAGCGTGGCTTTTTTTGCGATCCCAGGGTGGGATTGTAGCATATTTCTTATATCTTGCACAATCGCTTCGATTTGCTCGTTGGTGGTGGAATAGACCAGACCGATGCGAGCTTTGATACGGCGGATGTCTCGCCTGGAGAAGTTTTCTATCGGATTGTTTGCTATCATCTGATTTGGGACGGTGACCAAAGACTTTTGGAATGTTCTTACTTTTGTAGTGCGCAGACCTATGTCTTCGACAGTTCCCTCCACATCGCCCACCTTGATCCAGTCGTCTATCTTGAGGGCCCTATCGGCTAGGATACTGAGCCCTCCAAAGAGATTGGCCGCCGTATCCTTGGCCGCCAGTGCGAATGCAAGACCTCCCAGTCCCAAAGAGGCCACGAAGGCACTGACGTTGATATCCCACTCTTGCAAGATCGAGACCAATCCGATAGAGAAAATGAAAATCTTGAGGGTTTTGATAAAAAAGGCGCCGATCTCTCGATAGAGCTCTTTGCCTATACGGCGGGCAAAGCGGTAGATGGTCTCATCCAATACTTCTATAGAGTTATAAAAAAGCCAGAAAACATCGAAGATGACTAGGCTTTTGATAATTTTGTCAAACACAACACCTTGCACTTGTGCAATGTCAAAAGCCAGATAGAGTCCAACGATGATAAAAGCGAACTTCAAAGGTCCACTAAGAATTTCAAGCAGTGTATCGTCGATACTGCTTTTGGTCATTTTGGCCATTTTGTGGAGTGATTTAAGAACGATAAAAGCAAAAATGCGTCGAAAGACCAAAAAGAGTAGGAATATTCCTAAAGCTTCTGCAAAGTGATAAAGAGGGATACCCAAAAAGGAGTTGTTGTTCAAAAAGGCAAGGAGCTGATCTTTGAGGCATAGCAGCTTGATACGCCATCCACCCAAAATTTTGTCAAGCATATATGTGGTCGTGGTGGTGAAAGCTTTGGGTAAATATCGATCACTAGAGTGTTTTTGTACGAAATCGATGATCTCTTTTGCTTCGTGAAGACTTCTTTGGGATTTGCGTTTGAGATGCCAAAAGAACTTTTTCAAGCGTAGTGAAACGAGACGTTTGACGTAGTATTCCTTTTTTTGTGAGAGATCTTGGATCGCTTGTTCGGTTTTTTGCATCTGATTTTGATTTTCCAAAATTTTCCAGCGCTCCAGCTCGATGGAGAGTTTTTTTATCTTTTTTTCCAGATAGGTCAATGATTTGGTGTAGGATTGGATTTTGGGTTCACTATTTTTGATTGAAAACTCTATTTTGGGCAGTGTGAGGATAAGGGCATCGAGCCATTTGGGATAATTTTGGTAAATCGTCTGGATAAAAGCTTGGTTTTTTTGCAAAATTTTTTGATAGTAGGCGTACTCTAATTGGAGTGTGAGATTGGAAGTGGCGTTGGCTTCTTGGAGGTTCTCTTTGATATCTTGGAGTTGTTCTTTTATTTTATCGATCTGCTCTTGCGTAGCTTTAGCTTTAGCCAAAAGCTCATTAATTTTATAAAAGGTGCGTACGTACTCTTGGCCGTTTTTTATAGCGAAATCTTTTGGGCTAAGGGGTTTGTCGTTGTGGGAGAGGGTGGCTACAATTTTGGAAAGGAGCGTCTTTTGCAAAGCGTAGTCCGGGGCCGATTGATTAAGCTCTTTGGCCAAATTTTGATAAAAAGTGACGTTGGTCTCTTTGATAAGCGTTTGGTTGATATCGGCAAACAGCAAGAGAGGAAAGAGCAAAAAAAGTAGTAATCTTATCACGCATCGCCTTTTTTGTTACAATTTTACCAAATCTACAAAAACAAAGAGGCGGCGATGAGAGTAGCGGTTTTATTGCTTGGGCTTTGCGCCCTGCTGTTGGCTAAGCAGATCGAGGCGGAGTATAAGGTAAGTTACGGAATATTTGGACGAATGGGCAAGAGTTTGGCGAAGATGGAGTCGAATGAGACCAATTATACGATCGAGGTGGTGGGAAAAGCCACGGGATTGGCAAAGATCTTTAGCAACTCAAGAGTTGAGAGGTATATGAGCAAAGGATTTGTCAAAAACGGACTTTTGCGTCCTTTGGTTTTTGTCAAAATACGCCAAAACAGCTACAAAAAAGATATCAAAAAATTTACCTTTGATTATAAAACGAAGCGTATCGGCGTTGAGCGTCATATCTACAAGCACGGCAAATTGGTGCAGCATAGTTTTAGCTATTTGCCGTTTTTCGCCAAAGAGGATACTTTGACGCTCTATTTTAATATTCGCCGCTATCTCAAACCGCAAAAGTATTTGTATACTTTTTATGCCGTTGGGGGCGAGCGTCACACTGGACGCATCGATGTGATCGTAGAGCACGGCAAGAGGCTCAAAGAGCTGCAAAAACTTTTGGGCGTGCACGGACTCTACCTTAGCGTCATACTCCATCAAAAGATATTTGCCAGCAAACAAGGCGAGCTACACATCGCTATAGACAAAGACGGCGTGGCTAAAAAAGCGCTGTTAAAAGATGTGATCGCCTTTGGGGACATTGTGGCCGTATTGGTACGAAAGAGGGTCGTTGAGTAGAATCGACAAGGGCGTACTTTATATGCTGCTTGCCTCTTTGCTCTTTGCCGGTATGGGGGTGTTTGCCAAGCTTTTGGGATCGGCGATGCCAAGTCTTGAAATCGTCTTTTTTCGCAATGTTTTTGGTGTGATCGGGGTGGGACTTTCACTTTTGCATACCCCTTTACAAGGAGTGGGCGGAAAGCCGTGGCTGCTTTTTTTCCGAGGATTTATGGGATTTCTTGCGCTGCTTTGCTTTTTTTACGACATCGCCCACATCCCTTTGGGCGAGGCGATGACCTATTCCAAGACTTCGCCTATCTGGACGGCGATATTTGCCTATATATTTCTCAAAGAGCGACTCTCGAGGCTCGCTTGGATAGCGATAGTGGTGGGATTTGTGGGGATTGTACTCATTACCGATCCTTTTGCTACCCCTTTTGACAAATATGATCTTTTGGGGATCCTTAGTGGTATCGGGGCGGCTTTGGCCTATACGAGCGTCAGGGAGCTTAAGCGCTACTATGATACCAGAGCTATAGTGCTCAGTTTCATGGGAGTGGGTACTTTAGGGCCGCTGCTTTTGATGGCTTTTAGCCCTTTCGTTCAAACTGATTGGCTCGATTTTATGTTTGGCCGCTTTGTGGTGCCTGAGGGGAAGATATGGGTGTATATAGTGGCGATGGGCGTGCTGGCTACGATGGCACAGATTTTTATGACCAAAGCCTACGGGATCTCAAAGGCTGGGATCGTTGGGACCGTTAGCTACTCCAACATTCTTTTTTCCATACTTTTTGGCATACTCTTTTTAGCTGATCCGTTGCCCGGATTTGTAGAAATTTTGGGTATAATCTTGATAATTTTAAGCGGCGTGGCGGTCGCTAAAAGCAGATAAAGGAGAGAAGTTGATACTTATAGCAGGACCATGCGTAATAGAATCCCAAGAGCAGCTCGAACTTATAGCAGAAGAGCTCAAACGCTACCATAAAGCGCCCGATATCGATTTTTATTTCAAAGCGAGCTTTGACAAAGCCAATCGGACGAGTCTAGAGAGTTACCGGGGACCGGGACTCGAGAAAGGCTTGCAGATGTTGGCCGACATCAAAGAGATTTTTGGATATCAGATCCTGACCGACGTACACGAAACCTATCAAGTGCAAGCCGTGGCTGAGGTAGCCGACGCCATTCAGATCCCCGCCTTTTTGTGCCGTCAGACGGATTTGCTCGTAGCCGTGGCCAAAACCGGCAAAAAGGTCAATATCAAAAAGGGTCAGTTTATGGCTCCTTGGGATATGAAATATTCGCTCCTTAAGGTACTTCAGACTAAGGGAGTGGAGTTTATAGACAAAGAGGATGCTGTAAGAGCTGGTGTATGGATTACCGAGCGGGGCACTACGTTTGGATACAACGACCTTGTGGTAGATTATCGCTCGCTGCCTATTATGAAAGAGTTCGCTCCGGTAATTTTTGACGCTACCCACAGCGTGCAAAAACCCGGGGGGGCCGGAGGCAAGAGCAGTGGGGAGCGCCGTTTTGTCGAGCCTTTGGCCAAGGCGGCGGCGAGCGTGGGTGTGGATGGATTTTTCTTTGAGACCCATCCCGATCCAGACAGCGCTTTGAGCGACGGGGCCAATATGATCACGCCGGAGCGTCTCCATGAGATTATGGACGAGATTTTCAAAATCCAAAGAGCTTTAGAAATATAGGGGGAGTAGATGAAAGTCATTGAGGGCAAACTACGGCTCAAAGGGAGCGAGCGTGTGGCGATCATCGCGAGCCGCTTCAACCATATCATCACCGATCGACTGGTCGAAGGTGCAAAGGATGCTTTCTTGCGTCATGGAGGAGACGAGGAGCTGTTGGATCTGATTTTGGTGCCCGGAGCATTTGAGATACCTTTCGCCTTGGATAGGGTGCTTGCTCTAAAAGAGTATGATGGGATCTGTTGTCTTGGGGCGATCATTCGAGGCAGTACGCCCCATTTTGACTATGTAGCCGCAGAAGCTACCAAAGGCATCGCCAATACTACGCTCAAATACCAAAAACCGGTCACTTTTGGCGTACTTACCACCGATACCATCGAGCAAGCCATCGAGCGGGCAGGTTCTAAAGCCGGCAATAAAGGCTTTGAGGCGATGACGGGACTTATTGAAATGATCGACTTGTATAGGAATTTGTAATGGCTACGAGACACCAAGCAAGAGAGGCGGTCATCGGGTTGCTCTACGCCTACGATCTTGGCAATCCAGAGATCAAAAAGTTCGCCGAAGAGATTTTGGAAGAGAAAAAGATCAGAAACAAACAGCGTGAATTTGCCTTGAGTCTCTTTAAAGGGACAGTGGAGCATTTAGACAAGATCGACGAAGAGATCAAAAAGCATTTAGAAGATTGGGATATCGAGCGACTAGGTGCTATCGAGCGGGCCATTTTGAGGCTTGGGACGTATGAGCTGCTCTTTAGCGATCTTGATCCTGCTATCGTGATCAACGAGGCGGTGGAGTTGGCCAAGAAGCTGGCTACTGATCAAGCGCCCAAGTTTATCAACGGGGTGTTGGATGCGATAGCAAAGGAGAAGCGTGGAAGCCAAAAAGCTTGAAGACTATACAAGAGTACAAGAGTAATAGAATGGCGGGAGCGAGTGCCGTCTATCAAGATGTAGTGGGTAAAATTTTTTTATCAAAGTCCGGCCGTAAAACCTCCTCTTTCAGGAAGTGGATATAAGGCCGTCCGGTTTGATATTGACCAGTCGTCAATATATGAGTACAATAATAGTATAATCAGCCACGGAGAGCAAATGAAAAGAGCGGTTCAGGTCAGACTCTATCCAAACAAAAGGCAACAAGAGCTTTTGCAAAAACACTTTGGAGCTTGCAGATATGTCTATAACCGCTCTTTGGCTTTGAAAAAATACGCCTACCAAAAGTTTGGAGTAAACATAAGCGCACATAGACTCATCAAACGTCTACCTACTCTCAAAGAGAGACATAAATGGCTCAAAGAGATAGACTCGCAAGCTTTGCAACAATCCATCAGACACCTTGACGAAGCATTCAAACACTTCTTTAGAAGAGTCAAAAGTGCTGAGACTCCCGGCTTTCCAAAATGCAAGAGCAAGAAACACTCCAAACAAAGCTTCCAATATCCCCAAAGAGTAAAAATCGAGGGTAAAAAGCTCTATCTGCCAAAAATCGGATGGATCAAAACTAAAGGATTAAGAGATGATTTAGTTGGTACAATCAAGACTGTAACTATAAGCTATGAGGCATATCAATATTACGCTTCTATTCTTTTGGAGATTGAAGCCGAGCCTGCAAAAATTAAAAGAACTCCTATCGGTATCGATATGGGAGTGGTCTACGCAGTTACTGATAGCAGTGGCAACCATCATACAATAGAGGACTACTCCCCACGGTTCCAAAAAGAGATTGGAAAGGTTGAGAGATACCAAAAGGTTCTATCGAGAAAGAAAAAAGGCTCAAAAAGGTATCAAAAAGCCAAAATCGAACTCGCAGGAGGGCACAAAAGAGTATCCAACATCCGCTACAACTTTTTGCATCAAATCAGCCACATCTATAGCGAAAACCAAGCAATCGTGGAGGATTTGAAT